>JAEOUB010000204.1 GCA_016839545.1 Candidatus Kariarchaeota archaeon
CAATTCTAAGCCTAGAAAATGCGAAGTCTAAACTTTGTTAGGATGAGCTTAAATACTTTTATGGTGATATAATAACTATGTCGGAGTTCGACACATCTATTTCCAACTATCCTGAAATTAAGCCTGACACCGGGCCCATATTGGTGATACCGCCGTCAACGAGCGAGGAATCTTTCCTCCCGCACTTTGCCTATGTGAGTCTAGCATTGTGTGAGCTCGATATTGATGACTCTGGAGGGTATTCCATGGCTGTCGAGGCGATTCGGCACCGGATTAATGAGATTGTATCTCAGATCCATGCTGACATTGATGTCCATGACACGGTGTTTGATTATTTCAACACGGGGAGCAATCTCTATGACCTTCTGATTGACCTGGAGGATTCCGGGTATCTTGGTCTCGAGGATAATATTGCTTTCGTGGGTAGAATACAGGTGGAAATGCTGTACCTTGGTCTAACTGACCTGTTCAAGTACTAAAGTCGCACTAACACAACCTAACTGAAAATGGGGTGGATTAGGTGACCCGAGGTCAAGAAGTTCTATATTTCAAGATTGTCGAATATCCAGTTTCAATCGTACATCAAGCACAACATGATCATGACCAACTTCGAGTGCCAGCAGAGGATTGATATCACTCTCCAATATCTCTCTATTCTCGTGTGCCATTTGTGACAGTTGCAGCATGGCATCCTCAAGCTGGCGAATATCAACTGGATTGTCACCTCGATAACCAAGCAGGAGTGGATAGCCTTTGAGTCGTTTTATCATCTTGCGAGCCTCTTCTCTACTCAATGGTACGGTGGAGAACTGGACATCATCAAGAATTTCCACCAGCACTCCACCGCTTCCAATCATGATCAGGGGGCCAAACTGACGATCAAGGGTCAGACCCAATGCCATCTCCACACCACCATGATAGAATTTCTGTACCAAGATAGCACGATCGTTTTTCGGGACTTTGAGGCGATCATATGCCTTTTGTATCCTCTTCCATGCTTCGATTACCTCTTCATTTGATCGCAGATCAAGAAGTACACCACCTTCATCGGATTTGTGGGCGAAGACAGAATCAGATGCCATTTTGAGAACGACGGGAAAACCGATTTCCTCAAGAGACATGATCACATCATCGAGTGATTCAACTACTCTACCTTGGGGAAAGATGAACCCATATGCCTCAAATAACTCTCTTGCCTGCTCCTGAGTGAGTGTATCTCTTGCCTCTGCAACTGCCTGCTCAACGACAGCTCTACCTTTGGCAGCCTGTTCAGGCGAGATGATATATTCTGGCTCATCAATGGGCTTGGATCTCCAGGTTGCATAGGAGGTCATTGCCCGTAAAGCATTGACTGCAGACTCTGGAAACTGGTAAATAGGGAATGTATACTGGTCCTCACCGGTATTGATGTACTTGGAAATCAGGTCATTTCTACCCATCAACACTGCAAGTACCGGTTTATTACTGGCATTGACTGCTTCTTGGATGACATTTGCAATTTTGGCAGTATTGACCATGATAGGTGGCACGAAGATGGCGATGACACTGTCCACACTCTCATCACTGATCACAGCATTGAGTGCATGAGCATACTCCTCAGGACCCCCTGATGCTATCAGGTCGATTGGGTTCTCAACAGATGCCTCCTCAGGTATCTTTTCTTTGATGATGTCCTTGGTCTTGTCTGACAGGGTTGCCAGGGTCATCCCGTTGGACACCAGTGCATCTGTGGTCAATGTACCCGGTCCACCTGCATTGGTAATCACTGCTACCCGATTTCCTCCTGGCAATGGGAGCTTGGAGAATGCCATTGCAGTATCAAATAGTTCCTCCACAGAAGCCACTCGAACTACACCACTCTTTGACAGAGTTGCCTCCAGGGCAGTCTCCTTGGTAGCCATTGCTCCAGTATGAGAAGATGCCGCTTTCGCTCCAGCCGCAGTTCTGCCAGATTTGACAATCACTATCGGTTTCTTCCTAGAGGTCATCGCAGCTACCTCAGAGAAATTCCATGGATCAGAGAAGGATTCAAGATAGGCAAGAATAACATCAGTCTCGTCATCATCAGCAAATAGACGGATCATATCTGTCGCATTCACATCAGCCTTGTTTCCCAGGGATACGAACTTGGAAAAACCAAGTCCCAGCTGGGTTGCATAATCAATAACCACGACTCCCAATGCACCTGATTGAGAAATAAAGCCGATCTTGCCTGGTAGGGGTTGTCGTGGGGCAAATGTCGCATTGAGATTGGGATAATGCCCGTGGATAATCCCCATACAGTTAGGTCCGATAAGTCGGAGATTGGCAGCTTTTGCCATCTGCGCAATTTCTCTCTCTTCCGCAGCTCCTTCTTCTGATACTTCTCGAAACCCTGCGGTGATAATAACTGCAGCCTTAGCTCCGATTTCTATTGATTCCTGTATTACCGTCTTCACCAGGTGAGAGGGAACCACAACCATAACAAGTTCAACAGGACCGGGTATAGCTTTCAGATCAGGATAAGAGCGTATTGCATAGACACTGTCAGTTTTGGGATTGACTGGATAGACTATTCCCTGGTACTGGTAATCTACAAGATTTTTTAGAATTGCTCGTCCTATTGACCCCTCTCGGCGACTGGCACCGACTACTGCAACTGATTTGGGAGAGAACATTACATTGAGGTTCTCAATCCATTCATCCACAGCTCGTACTTGCGGTATTATTTGATAAAGTACCCCCTTAGTATCAAGCTAATTGGTATACTTGGGTTGGATGAATTCTCTCAGGGTCGATATTTTGAAGCTATCGGCATTCTCCAACCGGGACCAAATGACTTGTCACTGACTTTGACAGACTGTACGAGCTGGGCCCGTTTAAACTCATTTCTGAGCACAAGATTGATGACGTACTCCACAGTTTTCTGGTCGTATCCTTCTGCCACAACTTCTTCCTCGCTGTGGTACTCGTCGATAAATAATTTGAGTATTCCATCAAGCTCATCATAGGGTGGCAGCGAGTCAACATCCAGCTGATTGTCTTTCAGCTCAGCAGTTGGAGGTCGGGTGATAATAGACTCGGGTATGATTTCACCATTGCGATTGACAAATTCCGACAGTGCATACACCTCTGTCTTGTAGAGATCACCGATCAAGTTCTTTCCTCCTGCAGTATCCCCATAGAGTGTGCAGTACCCTGTGGCAATCTCTGACTTGTTTCCTGTGGAGAGCAGAAGATGTCCCTGCTTGTTGGAAAGATACATCACCAGATTGGAACGGATCCTGCTCTGAATATTCTCATCTGCAACACTCCAGTCATTGGTAAGGTCTAGTGTACCGAGCATTTTTCCATACAGGGCACGTGCCTCCTCAATCTCAATCACTATCAACTGCACACCAAGGTTTTCACACAGCTGTCTGGACCCCTGATAGCTTTCATCTGCAGAGAATGAGCTGGGCATGTAGACTGCAATAATATTCTCAGCTGGTACCACTTCGGCAGCAAGAGCAAGTGTGAGTGCAGAATCTATACCACCACTTGTGGCTACTAGCAGTTTGGGAGGAATACCGGATTTCACAAGGTAATCCGCGAGATTCATCTTGATTGCCTCGTAACTCCCCTGAATTGGGCTCTCATCAAGGTAGTCTGAAATATCTATGGGATGATCCACACGGCTTCCTTCCATCAGGAAGTTTCCAGTCTTGAAAGCTGTTGTTGTATAGCAGAGCTCACCATTTCCATTGACAAGGAATGAACGGCCATCAAATACCAAGTCATCCTGACAGCCCAGCAGATTAACGTAGAGAAACGGGATACCAACATCATGCACATGTCGGCCGACAACATCCAGCCTGTTCTGTGCCTTGGATATGGTATAGGGAGAGGCAGATATATTGATGAGCAGTTCTGCACCTTTGTCCTTCTGGATCTGACAGACGTCAACCGCATGCATCCACATATCATCCCACATGTCCTCACAGATCTGCAGACCAATCTTGATCCCATTTATCTGTACAATACCTGGATCATCGTTGGGATAGAAATACCGTGACTCGTCGAAGACATCATAGTCAGGCAATAGTGTCTTGTAGTAGGTATAGATGACCTGCTGCTGGTGTATGAGAACTGCTGCATTTCTCATCTTGCCACGATCGTCGACCTTGGGAGTACCGAGGATCACATATGTATCAGCGACATGAGATACAATGCGTTGCAGGGCATTTTCAAGGTCATCTCTGAAAC
>JAEOUB010000205.1 GCA_016839545.1 Candidatus Kariarchaeota archaeon
CTCATCATTCAAATCTATGTACATGACCTCATATTCTCCAGTTTTCTTGAAACCCAGTGAACTGTTGATGGAGATCATGGTCTCGTTTTCAGGTGCGGATTCGGTATCAATCTCCGAGATCGTGGGGTAGTTGGAGAGCACATACTCCATCATCTGCAGTTTAATAAGTTGAGCCAGACGCTTTCCCCTCTGAGATTGGATCACTCCAGTCAATTCCTGGTGTGCTGAGGTCTCTGAAAGTATCAGTTCGGACAGGGAAACAATCTCACCTCCTAACTTCAAAGTAGCCATCAACCTTGTACGACCGTTATCACTATCTTCTCGCAATTGTTCTTGGATCATTTCTGGAGTTCTGACCACACGACCCACAGGCATAGAACCTCGTGGCACATCATTGAGAAGATCACTCACAACCCGGCTATAGGTGTCAATTATTTCCTCAGGGATATGATGTACAAAGCATTCAAATTGGGTTGGTTCAGAAAGACGACCCTGAATCTGGTTAATACCTTGTATAAGCTCATCATACGCGATATCAGCAGTCTTCAGCGCAAAGGTCACCTGGCCAAGTGAAGTCCGTGCACCATAGGCACGGGCAAATTCCATACCCTCTGGATCTCGGACAATGGACTCCATGTATGATAGTTTTTTCAAGGACATGAACTCTCTCAGGCTAGAAAGCAAAGACGTGCCATGACCCTGGTTTCGATGAGCCGGATCGACAATCAGTGTGAAGCGAGCTACATCCTTCCGGATCTCATAGTTGGGATGTTCAGGCTTGAGATAGTTGAAACTGATGAGCCCAACAACAGCTGCCACTGGCATTGCCAACAGGTACACATAGTGGAAATTGGGAGATGAAAAGTAGGTATCGTGCTGTTGTTTCCACTGCGGATACTCGGTCTCTGTGCCGTTATGTTGGAGAAATACCCAAATCTGGTGAGCATAGGTCTCGAAATTCTCAGCAGTGATAATCCGAATCTCTTCCACATGTGAAGCAGGTGTGAACCCATTAAGGCAGTTGTGATGGGAGTTTCTGAATCTTGGTCATTATTAAGCAGATTGCGAAAAATATCCTGTCAGGGTCACTACTCCAAATTTAATATAGTACCCTGACAAACGAAAATACGAGGATAAGACTATGTCGACCGAGAATTCTTACCAGTTTAAAGCTTCAACAAGCAAAGTGCTGCAGATCATCACTCACTCCCTGTACCAAAATTCAGAGGTATATCTCCGTGAGTTGATATCAAATGCCTCAGATGCACTCAACAAGGTACGCATCAAGCAACTGCAGTCTGAGAATATTCTCGACCCTGCTGCACCCCTCGAGATCCGGCTTATTGCAGATAAAGAGCGGAACACGCTTACCGTAAGCGATACAGGGATTGGAATGACCAAAAGCGAGCTGCAGGAGAACCTGGGTACTATCGCACAATCAGGTACCGAGCAGTTTCTACAGGCACTAGATGAGGGAGGTGATGCCACTGAACTCATCGGTATGTTTGGTGTGGGTTTCTACTCCGCTTTCCTGGTGGCTTCCAAAGTTGAGGTTATCACCCGAGGAGTATCCCCCCAGTCCAAGGCATGGAAATGGTCATCTGATGGAGAGGACTCATTTACCATTGAGCCTGCTGAGAAAGAGAGCCGGGGTACCGATATCATTCTGCACCTCAAAGAAGAGGATGAGAAATATCTCAATAATTGGGAGCTAAGAACGCTTGTCCGCCGCTATTCTAATTATATCCAATTCCCTATCAAGGCCAAGAAAACCGATCCCAAGGAAGATGAGGACGAGTGGGAGACACTTAACGATCAGGTTGCACTGTGGAGAAAGAATCCCAAGGAGGTAACTGAGGAGGAGTATGAGGGCTTCTTCAGGTCCCTGTCAATGGGAGGCACACCTCTGGCAACTATCCACCTGCGAGTAGAGACACCTATCGAATTCTATGCCATCATCTACATTCCTAGGTTCAAGACACAGAACTTTATGGCCCAACAAGATGAATGGGGGCTCAATATCTACAATCGTAAGGTGCTTATCAACGAGAGCAACAAGGAGATGCTGCCCGAGTGGGCTCGTTTTGTTGTGGGTGTGGTTGATGGAGAGAACCTGAAACTCAATGTCTCAAGAGAAGTTCTCCAAGAGAATTCTACAAAGAGAGCAATTCAGAAACATCTTGCCAAGAAGATCCTTGACAAGCTCGAGGAGATGGCTGATGAGTTCGGAAAAGAGATCACTGTCGAATCTGAGGAAGAAGATGGCGAGCCCGAGACTCGAACCAACGAGGACTACATGGACTTCTGGAGAGAATTTGGCCCATTCCTCAAAGAGGGAATTGCTCAGGACTCACAGTACAAGGATAGACTAACCGAGCTCCTCCGTTTTGACTCCACTGCAGAAGAAGGAAAACTGGGCGGCCGCAGTCTGACTGATTATGTCATCAACATGAAACCTGACCAGGATAAAATCTACTATCTCACAGGCCTGGAGCTGGATATGCTCAAAAAGTCACCTCACCTTGAGTACTACAAGAAAGAGGGGGTGGAAGTGCTGCTGCTAGGTGAGCCGATTGATAGCTTCCTTATGATGCACCTGAACGAGTACCAGGAGAAGCCTTTCTTCCTCATCGATGAGGAGGAGACTGAGGAGGAGGAAGAGAAATCCGAGGAAACTGAGGATGAAGAGGATGACAGTCCCAAGGAAAAGACCGGACCTCTGGCACCGCTTCTTACCCGAGCTGTTACTGTGCTGGGTACCAAAGTGTCTGATGTCAAGACCTCTGAGAGGCTTGTCGGTGCTGTGGCTTCACTTGTCACACCCAAGGGTGGGATGAACTCCAACCTCCAGCGTGCCATGCGTATTATGCAGGCCCAGCAAGGTGGTGCAGGACTTGGTAACATGGGCATGATGGGGAAGGTGCTGACCCTGAACCCCAACCATGAGCTGGTTCAGAGGCTCAACTCACTCGTAGAGAATACACCTGAGGATGAGAGGATCGATATGATGATCCTGCAGATCCATGATCAGGCACGTATCCTTGAGGGTGATGTCCCTGATTTCGCCGAGATGCTGTCTCGTATGGAAAACATCATGAAATTCGCAGTTGACGAGTAACTTAATGGTTGATTAACATTCAAGACATATCTGTAACAGAATAAAATTTTCAACAGTTTGCAGCAGTTTACTCAGGTATAATACACTGCAGAGATTTCTAGAAATTTCTCAGACCTTTAATTGCAACAATGAGTATTGCCACAGACCAGAACAGGTAGGCGAGACCGTAGAAGAAATCACTACTGAAAATACTTACCCAGAGCAGCAGTGCCCCGAGATTGAACAGAGCAAAGACAATTGTATCCAATGCAGCAATATTCACCTGCGGTTTTCTGAAATAGACCAGCACTAGCAAAATAATCTGGATTGCCCATCCAAAAATCAGCGCCTCAGGCGCTCTTGCTTCAACAGTAATGCTAGGAACCCAGGATACACCTAGCAACACCAATGGCGATATCACCACTGGAGCGAAAAACCAGACATATGCAGAAAACAGGTGGAGATTGGGAGTGGAAGAGAATAGTGATGCTTTCAGAGGAGAAATAATACTTCGCAACAGCAGAACGGTTCCCACAAGATGGGCAATTAACCCTGGTACAATAATAGGCTTGGATGCCACCCATGGTCCAAGCACGAGACCGAAGGTCCCTACGAGAAGCAAGTAATAAATTCGCTTGAAATTCTGAGGATTTGCAAGCGGTACCCCGAACCAGTCCTCATACTTATCGAGGAACAAACCTGCAAATACAAAGGAGAGCAAACCCCAGTTGTTGGC
>JAEOUB010000206.1 GCA_016839545.1 Candidatus Kariarchaeota archaeon
ATCTTGAAGATCAAAGGCATCTGTCTCAGCTCAAGGTATCCGGACGAATTGGAGTATGTGTCCAATCTCATCAAGAAGTTGTCTCCTGAGACAGAGATCTATGATTTTGAAGAAGTACTACAAGATATTGAGGTACTGGAAAAATGTGACTTCATCTTCCCTATTGGAGGAGATGGTACAGTTGCATGGCTGGTCGGGATCTTCTTTCAGACCTACGATGAAGCAGCTCTTTCAAAATTGAAGCCTATTGTTCCCGTTATCAGACCAAAGAGCGTGGGTTACCTGAAACAGATCGACTATGACGAGAAGAAATTCACTGAAGGCTTCAAAAAGCTCATGAACCAAGACTATTACAACCTTGACAGAACTGTTATCAGTACCGAAATTGAGGGAAAGAAATATCTCGCAGTTAACGAGATCAATGTACACACTGCACCCAATCTCGGTATGTTCAGTGCCTATCTCCATACCAACGGGAATTACTACAATATCACAGAGACAATGGCTGATGGCGTTTTGATAGCAACCAGTATCGGTTCCACTGGCTGGGGACTGTCCTATCACGGTCACATATCTCTGGCAGAGGATAGTTTAGAACTTGTTTTCATCGGGGGAGTACACTCTTCTGCAAATTTCCAGTTACCTCGTAAACCTCTGAAGATAACGGTAGATCTGAAGAATTCTCCTGTCGCCGATGACTCCATCGATGCCTATCAGAGAGCACGCTCCCTCCTTGATCTGCCAGAAGATACGACTGCCCAGGAGACACTGCAACTTGCCTATGGATCACGAGTTATTGTCGATGGAAAAATCGTGGCATTTGGCGTGAAAGAGATTGAGATCAAGTCCCATCTGAGTGTACCCTTTGGAATACTGACCAAGGAGACATTCATGGACAAAGCCCGTAGATTGACCAAAAAACAAGATGTCAAAGAGATTGATGAGTGATCAGAAAAACGCATCAAGAGTGGTCGCTTTCAGGGTTTTCTCAAACCGGTATTCTCCAAGATCAAGACCCTCAAGTGAACTTCGCCTGGTTCTAACTTCGCCTGCTGATGGCATGGATTGAAAATCATCCAGGCTCCGCTGTGTGTAGAACGTGATCTCGGGTTTGCGTGACAACCTTGGCTTGGGCTTGATCTTCTCAGTGTGGGCAAGCGGAGGACGGTAGGGGTGATTGAACAGTTCAACCCGTCGCTGTGTGTCGCTCTCCTGGATGGAAACATGGATCTTTGCTGCATACTTCATGCTTGCAGGCTTGATGACTGGTGGTGGGTCTGCCTGAAGGACTGTCTGCCTGATCTCAGACTGATCGGTGACAATCATGGTGTGTCCCTGAACAGCGAGTCGCTGAAGAATACCCGCCACCTGCCGATAGGACTCCAGCTGAGGAATAGGGAACAGGGGATCTTCCTGCTTAACACTGGCATCAAAAAACATCGAGGGCAGGCTGGTGAGAATGACCAGAGAACGATGCGAGGGGATATCCTGGAGGTAATGTTCCAGATCCTTGACGATGGAGATGGACTGGTGGTACTGAAACGGTCGAGACAGCCCGATGTTCCGCAGGATAGTGGAGCCATGAACACCGTAATTGAAGGCAAGGGTGGAGATCAGCTGGGGATTGAAGCAATTGGCAGAATCTACGAGAGTGACAGTCCAGCCCTCAACCACCGCCTTTACCATGGCATGATGGAGGAGCTGATGGATCTGCTTGATAGCGTTTGTCTCAACCAGAGTGATTGTGCCCCATTCCAATTGGGAAAGAACAGTGAGATAGTCTCGTAAAGCCTCAGGCAGAATGAAGGGATCAGGCTGGTTGGCATGCAGATCTGAGGCAAGCTGGAAACCGCCGGTGACGAGAGGTGAGCTTGCCTGTGACATACTAGAGGGGCGTGATCCTGCTATAAATAGTCATGAAGGGGGGGGAGGTGACTGAAACTATCGACTGAAACCTGATTTACCACGCGTGCATGTGAAGATTTTGGTAATTGCGAACTGATTGTTGGGAGAAAAGAATTGAGTTAATTATCTCTTGCCAGAAACCCAGCAGAAGGTATTGGAGGTTTCAAAGTAGAAACCATCACCACCCACTGAACCGAAGTAGTCGTAGCAGCCTTTGGCTTGGGGCACGATATAGTAAGCAGCCCTCAGGACGACTTCCATCCCATCGTCGACACCATCGTCATCAAAATCGTATGTGAATACATTGATAATGTCTGTGTTCAATGAGTTCATAATACCGTCAGTAATGTCCTCACCATCCCAGACATTATGCCAGGTACTTGTCATCACGAAATCGATCAGTCCAGCTACTTCTGCATCCACGTCTGAACCCACGGGGATCAATCCCGATGTAACTCCATATATGATGCTGAGCCACGTCCCAGTTGGCAGATCAAAACTGCCAAAATCAAAAATTGCATGGGTTGCATAACCTTTGATAAGCGCAAAATCAGCTACTCCCAGTCCGGGATTGTATTTCTGTACTCCATTTCCGTTTGGAAGTGCCTGTACAGTGTTCATACTCATTGTAAGTGTAATGAGTAAGATAGATAGAAGTGTTAAAGTCCCTCTTTTCATGTGTTTCACCGATTGGATATCCTTTCGTCCAATCTTGACCTCAGGTGTATGGTTGGTTCTTAAGGTTATGGGGTGTCTGATTTTCGTAATTTCCTAGTGGATCTATCCGCAATTTAAATAAATCCCGACCTGTTTTCTTTTTTTCACCACACAAAATAACTGATAGAGGTTTC
>JAEOUB010000207.1 GCA_016839545.1 Candidatus Kariarchaeota archaeon
AAAAAAGGTAACCATTACAATTTTATTACTTCTTTAGCTAGAGAGATTATTCAATTTGGTGGACACTTTGAGTTCGAATTCTGAATCTAGAACCGAGGCTGTTTTGCGTGCTGAAGAGACTCTGAGAAGAGGTATCAGCGAAGGTAATCCCTCTGAGTTTGTAAAGGGATACTACGAGTATGAAAAAGCCATCCTCTACTATGAGGGTGTCGGCAAGGTCAAGGAGAGTAGGAAACTACTAAATCGGCTTGAGAAAATCCTTGAAATCGTAGTGGAGCGAGGTGATCCTGAAGCTCCTACATATTCAAAACTTGGACCCTTTTTCATTCTTTACGCACGACATTTTCATGCTCGAGTTCTTGAGCGATTAAACATTGATCTTACCACTGCCACCGCAGCAAGAGTGGCAGCACTTGACTTTGCAATTGGTGTGGAATGGATTGAACAAGTTCTGAATATAATGATCAATCTCCTCATAGAGGGTTACACAGAGCATTGTTTGCGATATCTAAAATTCACCAAGGAGAAGAATGAAGAGCTCATTGAGGATATCACCAACCAGATCAGAGAAAGTCAGGAAGATGAGACGAAATGGTTCTCAAGAAAAGCCGATCCTGTTAAGTCTGCTCAATCTATATACAATTCATTTCTGCACCTTCTGGGATTGATGGTCGATCGATACAACAAAGGAACCAGTTTTCTTCATGATGGTCTTGAAGATTTGAGAAAAATCAAGTCTGCAAGTGAAAGCAATCTTGATTATCTTGATCTTAGATTAATGGCTCTCGAGTCTAACATCAGGGCTGTTACCCAGGATGAGGTTGATGAAGCAAGAGTTTCCCATGTGAAATCAAGGATTATCCCTTACACCATTATGGAAAATGACAATTTCAATCGACTTGGGCCACTTTTACACAAATTTGTGAAGAAAAAAGGTATTGACATGGAAGTCTCTGTGGGAGAAGTTCCAATACTCGGTGCCAATCCAGCTGGATCTCCTCACCTTGCCATTATTGGTCAAACAGGAGTGGGCAAGACAACTCTGACAAAACATGTTCTAAAGGAGAATATCAGAGCTCAAGATGCCGCTGTGGTTGTTTTTGATCACCATTTTGAATATGCTGATGTCGCTGATCATATCATCCAGATTGGTGGAGAAAGAAGAGAGGAGGCTTCTCATTACTTCTCTGTTGCTGAAATTGGTGATACTTTCAGGGAGGCACAGAAATTTATCCAGGATCAACAGCAAGTCTTCTCAGCTGAAGGTGCAAGGCCAGAGGATCTAGCCGCGAAAATCAAAGAGTACGAAGATCAAACTCGCCCGACAATCTCCCGGTTCGTCGTTGACACCATTGAAGGTCTCATCAACAGGGAGATGGAATCGGTAGTTCCAATTAAACCGGGTGAATTTGTCATTTATTGGATTATTATGGATGATGCCTATGTGGCCACCACTGTTGTCTCCACTCTTATCAAAAATATTCTCCAAATGGCAATCAACGAGGAACTCCCACCCAAGACGATTATGGTTACAGAAGAAGCTCAACGTCTGGCAGGTGATCAGTGGGTACGGAACGTAACCTCAGAAGGTAGAAAATTCGGCCTCTATTTAATCGCCATTTCTCAAGTTCCAGAATTTGATAGTTGGGTCGTTTCCAACTCAGAGCTTGCAATTTTCAGACTACGGAGAATAGACAGGGATAGCCCGATATATGATCTCTTCTCAGAACAGGCAAAGAAAATGGTTTCACAGCTTGAAACTGGAGAATATCTCAATTATAACAGGGAGAAACGGGCATGGGTACTCTCATTTAATCCTGAGTCTCTCTCGCCGGTTCATGCAAAACATACTGTAGATGACAAGGTAACACAATTAGAAGGTCTGACCAAATAGTAATAAAGTGAACTGAAGCTCTGAAGACATCTCTTAGGTCGAAATTTATACGGATTCTATCAACTCTCCGAATAGATAATATACTCCAAATCATGTCATACTTTGTGGAAGACCCAAGACGTATGAGAACAAAACTTAGACTTGATCTCAAGGACGTCCGAAAGCAAATTGAGGATATGGAAGAACTTCTCAAATCGGATAAATCAGCCGAGAATGTTGAAGCCCACCAGAAACTGGTTGACTATGAGGAGAAACTCAAAGACCAATACCAAAAGATGACTGGACTCTCTGTTGATCAGGCTTCAAATCTGGAAGATAAATACAAGAAAGAAGAGAAGAAATCCAAATCCAAATTTGCACTCCTTCTAGGTTTCTTGGGTGGTATGCTTGTGTCCTATGGTTTTTACAATACGCTTCTCCACAGTATTGTCGGTTTCGGTCCAATGGATGTATTGGGGTATTTCACCGGGACTGGTGGATCCACAGCTAGCCTTGATCTGTTTGTCGCTGGAATGATTTATGGTAATTCGTTATATCTGATAGTAGGACCGCTGTTAGGAGGAGCATTATTTGTCTTTCTTGGAAGCATTCTGGATCGCTCACGATCCTTTTTCCCTCGTTTATTGGAGGGAACAGGTTTTCTGATTTCTGTTGGATTAATGGGATATGTCCTTTTTGGGGCCGATACTCAAACCGTAACTCTTGCTTTTCTCGGTTCGATCTTACTTCTGGCTGCTACTATGCTTGCAGGTGGTGCATTGCTCTCACTTGCCTCATTTAGTAATAAGGGGGGTCTCTCGAAGATCTCAAATCTTTTGGCAGGTATCTTATTCATCTACAGCGGGGCCCAACTTTATTTACTTACTATGTTACCTACAATCGATGATAAGGCATTAGAATTGGTGTACCAGTGGCCTTGGATCATTATCCCTGTAATACTTGGGGCAGCACTATTTGGTATTAACCGATTTTTCAGACTGTTTAGATAATTTCTCTGACCAAAGATTCATTAATTCGAGGAAACACTGTAAATTGGGCAAACGATCTCTCTCCATGTGGAAAAGCAGTCCATTGCCATTTATACGGTCCTCTTATCTCTTCACCATTAGAAGTAAATGAAAGGATCCCTTCAAAGTAATCACATCCACAGGACATACTTTCGATTGAGATTTCATCGATTTCACCATCAATTTCCAATGATGAAATAAATCCCAGAATTCTCGCTACATTTCTAACTGGGATCCACGATCTCTCCTTTTCTGGTAATTTTATGTAAGGTAGGTTCGTTCCTGAGTTGTGAAGAAGATAATTGATATCACTCAGTCCTGAAGACTTGTCGATTAGGTCGATCAAGGTCTTTATTGACCCGTTGACACCATCGGAGAATTTGAATTGATTTTCCTGAAGGATCATTCTGGTCTTCTGATGTATACTCACAAAACACAAGTGGATCTAATTGATTTAAAAGGGGAGGTAAGTTTACTCGTAGTTCAGTGCCCTGGCATTCGAAATTTCATTAAAACTGCATCTTCCCCGTCTGAGTAATAGCCGGAGATGATTTTATCTGACACGAATTGAAGTCTTCGATAGAGATTAATGGCAGCCAAGTTTGACTGTCGAACTTCTAGTGTGATTTCCTTAAGTTCTGAGATTTTGTCTGCTAGTTCCAGGATAAAATTCATCATCTTTGTTCCAAGTCGTTTTCTCCTGACTTCTGGTAATACTGCGACTGATATGATATGTCCTTTTGTCTCAGATCTTGGTTTCCAAGGTGTCAGAGATGCTCCTTCAATCCTCATCAAGATATAACCCACAACTTTACCTTCCAGTTCAACCACACAACTAGTATCCTTCCAAGATTTGATCAATTCAATGAAATAGGCAACAGGGTAGTTCTCTGGTAGACATACCCGGTTAATGT
>JAEOUB010000208.1 GCA_016839545.1 Candidatus Kariarchaeota archaeon
TCCAAGATATTATATCGTTAACTGATGAGGTACCCTATGATCAATCTGGTGAAACCTGCTCGGAGAGTCGCTTTGACTAATTTTCTACTATTTGCACTGGCACTACTCCTCATTCAATTTGATCCCTTGCTCTTTTCTACAAATTGGACCTATCCACTGTATGTTTCGCTAGCAACACTTGTTCTGATACTAGATCTCTATTTCACATTTCATATGGTAAAAGCCCTGTATGGCCGATTTGAAATCCCATATTCCCGACTTATGACAGCCTATGTAATTGTCTCAGCTCTCACACGTGGACTAGTGATACTACAGCTTATCATCGGTTCACAGGGGAGTATTGACAGCATGATGAAATTCGGTGCAGGAATTACTGCTTCTTTGTTTGGACTACTTTTGCTCGAGGTGGTCTCTTTTGAGGTCCCTCACCGAGAGAAGCTCAGATTTATTGCTGTGGCCAATCTGGTAGGGATTATTGTCTTCTTGGGTCCGTACTTTCGTAATATTTTCCTGTTTCTTAAGGTGGTATTGCCACTTCCTGCCTCTCTAACCTATATTCTTGTGGCATTTGATATCGACAAAGATCAGACTGCAATAATACCAGAAATATCAGATGAAGTATAGTCATAATTGGTATACTTCGGGGATTGATTATCCTGTTTCCGAAAAACGGAAAATTGCTGTAGTGCTCAAATTATCTGTTCAAATCGCCGAGAACCCTAAAATATCACTTAAGTAAATTGCTATCATATTTATATTATGTATGCCAAACCCGTTCCTGACCGTCCCAGCAGAGAAATGGTGTTAGGAAATCACGCTATTGCATTAGGTCTTATAGATGCCGGTGTTGGATATGTAGCATCATATCCTGGGACACCCTCAACTGAAATTATGACATTCTTAATCGACAAGCAGGATGAGGCATACCATGCTTCTTGGAGCACGAATGAGGCTGTTGCAATGGAAGAGGCAATTGCAGCCTCTATTACTGGGGTGGATAGTGCCTTCATTTGCAAATCAGTGGGACTTAATGTAGCAATGGATCCACTGATGACAATAGTCAACTCAGGGACTAATAGTGCTCTAGTAATCGTGGTGGCAGATGATCCCGGGATGCACTCCTCACAGAATGAGCAGGATACTCGAGTTATTGGGGCAAAACTTGCTGATATTCCGGTATTTGAACCTTCCACACCGCAGGAGGCATATCAGTACACCCGCGAAGCTGTTGACCTTTCAAGAAAATTCGGTATGCCTGTCATCATTAGGACGGTCACGCGACTCTCTCATGCACTTGCACCCATTGAACGTGATAAGCCATCTTTGACAGATTCAAGGGGATTTATTCCGAATACACGAAAATTTGTTTCCATTCCTGGTAATGCTAGAAAGAATCATCACGAGACTCTCAGAATCAGGAAGAAGATCCAGGAATATGCTAATGAAGGGACATTCTGGAAGGAAATTCTTACCGATTCTGATCCTGAGTACCTAGTGATTACCTCAGGAAATGCAGCCAATTACACAATAGAGGCTATAGATCGCCTTGAGATCAGTGCACATATACTGATCCCGAAGTTAATCTCCCCACTTCCTTTACCCAAACTTCATGATTTGCTACGACAGTATTACAGTGTCCTAGTAATAGAAGAGTTGGAACCTCTATTGGAGGACAGTGTCCGCATAATAGCCTCCAAAATTGGAAGAAACAACAGAATTACAGGCAAGGATGTGCTCACACGTCGTGAGGGAGAGCTGACAATTGAGGATCTCAGATTCTCGCTTGCAAAATTCTTAGGGATTGATGTACCTAAGAAAGTTCAACTCCCCATGGTTGATGATCTGGTCCGAATGCGACCTCCAGTGCTGTGTGCGGGGTGTCCTCATCGGTCTAGCTATGTGGATCTGCAGTCTGCTTTGAAATCTTTCGATCCCATTTATTGTAATGACATCGGTTGCTATTCACTTGGAGTAATGCCACCACACAAAACTGCTGATATGTTGATTTGTATGGGGGCTTCGATCCCGATGGCAACAGCCACTTCGGTAACGCAACCAGATCGTCTTGCTGTTGCTGTGATTGGAGACTCAACATTCTGGCATTCTGGACTGTCAGGATTGGCAAATGCAATCTGGAAGAATGCAGATATCCTGGTGGTCATCGTTGATAATAGCTATACAGCTATGACAGGAGGTCAACCAAATCCCTCGTCCCATTCCCAAGCTCTCGATATTGCCAATGTTGTAAGAGCAATGGGTGCAGAGGTGTTTGAGATCAACCCTATGGATTTCAAAGAGTCCCGAAGGGTCATTAAAGAAGCTGCAAATCTATCCGGAGTCAGGGTTATCGTGTCCACTTACCCCTGTGTCCTTAGGAAGGACACACAGGATAGCACACTCCTTCAAACCAAACTCATTGTGGAGCAGGACAAATGCAATGGCTGCTCCCAGTGTCAAGATCTCTTGGGTTGTCCCGCCATTGCAATGGTAGACAATCTGGCTGCTATTGATAATTCGCTTTGTACGAAATGTGGTTTATGTATCCAAGTTTGCAGACGGGATGCAATTGTGAGGTTGTCATAAAATGAACTCTGTTGATATTATCGTAACTGGCATAGGAGGACAGGGGACCGTTAGCTTGGGTCATCTCTTGGCTGAGACATTAAATGATATGGGTATCCCATTTGTAGCAGCAGAAACCCATGGTATGAGCCAAAGAGGAGGATCTGTGATATTTCACCTGAGAATTGGTTCATCAAAATACTCTCCACTCATAGAGGAACAGACTGCAGATTGCATAATCGCCGGAGAGCCTATGGAAGCTCTCAGGGCATTGCATTACCTGGCACCTGATGGTCTACTTATCACAGATACTCGTTCGATCCTTTCTCCAGTTGCAAGACAGCTTGGCCA
>JAEOUB010000209.1 GCA_016839545.1 Candidatus Kariarchaeota archaeon
GAGAAGTCATCTTTCCAGTCCGAAGATGGACCTGAGGGATGGAAAGGCTTTGTGGCAGTATCCCGTATTGGACGAAGAACAGTTTCCATTATCAATGCTACTAAGGCTGCTTCAGAAGTAATTGAGCTCATGACCATGAAATATCTCTGAAGGAACACAATTCACCTCAAGTTTTAACAAAGATATTCAATCTGTCATTCCTTACTCAGTAATTGATGCAATGGCATCAGATATCGATTCAGGGAGCTTTTCGAAATTTGTAATTTTGAGGGATGATCCGTCCATCATGTTAACCATATGTTCCATTCTTCTCCTGTCATAATTCCCATGGTATGCTCCAAGTATCTTGACTCCTTCATGTATCATTGGTTCCATGAGTTTAGTTAGGGCTTCCGTATTTTCAGAAAGGTAGTAATCACTGAGAAAGAACAGTATTTTCACATCAGATGAGGTCACGGTATTGAATTCGTTGCCAATCCACCGTAGGGCTGAGTCTGCTCTTGTGCCTCCTCTGGCTTCGAGATCAAGCAATTCATCTGCAACTTTATCCAGCGTAGTCTCATCTTCAAATCCCTTGATCTTGTGTGTATTTGACTCAAATAGTGCAATCGCCACCTCTTTCTGATCCAGTTTCCCCAGTAACATGACCACTGATACGGCACACATTGCCAGGTTTTGTCCAGACATACTGCCGGATATATCAATCAATACACCCAACGATGTCTTTCCTTTCGAGGTTTCAGTTACCATCAACTCGTCGGTGGTCATCTGGTTCAATTGTTTACCACTCATGATCAGACTTGACAGGGTTGCTTCTATATCAATCAGATCGAGCTCATCACCATCCCGGTAGGGTCGGGTATCTGTAACTGGGATAATGCCCTCTTCCGAACTTCCTGTACCCTTGTTTGCCCATTCCATTCCAATTTCAAGCAATGTCTTTCTCATCATGTCTCTCAACTTATCTTTGATAGGTTTAGGCAGGTTTCTACGATGCATAAACCACTGTTTCAGCAGATTGGTACCCCCACCGATTGACTTGTCAATGGCCTGAGCAAGTATATCCTGTGCTGATGATCCATCAGCCATTTGCATAGATTGCGCACTTGTCATGGCCTGACCGAGATCTGCAGCTCCTAGTGCTGCCATTGCCATCTGATTGTCATTTTTCGCGGCATCTGCCATCATCTTATTCATCTGCATTGGGTTAACATTGTCAATTTTTCTCACGATAGAATCATAGCGCTGTTTATCCTTCAGATCAGAAGCAATATAGGATTCCAGGACTTTCACAGGAGAATTGTACCTCTCAAGAATGTCTTCCTCGGATACACCAAGTTTTCTCCCGGCATTCATCGTTCTCTCTATATCGGGAATTAGCTTGTTTGATATCATATGGTCAAGTTCAGGGAGGAAGGCGTCCATCTTGTCAACCTTCTCTAGATTCTCCGTCGCCACATCTTTTGCCAACGAGTTTTGTGTCTGTTGCATTTTGGGACTCATTCTGGAACTTTTATGATTGCCAATCTGCTTGGCAAGTTCAGAGAGCTGATGTTGATCCATACCCTGTTTCTCTCTAGATACACTGTCTTTCAACATCGACTCCCAGGAATCATTTCCATCTTCATATGTTGCATCCTGTACCTGATCTAATGTTGGCTGAGGATGTTTTTCCTGGAATTTTTCAAAGAGCTCATCGCCGAGATCTGTACCGTGCTGACGATCAATAGTCTGTGCAATATCAAGACTTTCACGGATCTCATGTTCTGCACCATGTTCAACTGCATGGGGAGGAGGATCCCTGTATTGATCCAGTCCTTGGAGTAGACCATAGTAATCTCGCATGGTCTTAATTCTTGAAAATGCCTTTTCAACCCAATTTTTCTCCAAAGGAACCTGATTTTCATTGTGGTACTTCATTGTTGACCCTAAAGCTTCTGGAGAGGCTATGTCTACAGTATCATCCATGTATTTCTGATATCCTGGATCCCGGGTCATCCCCATGGCCGTTGCGACTTCCCAGGGCATCTGTGATTGTCTGCGTAAGATATCACCCATCCCCAGTGTAATTGAAGGCTGAAATACCTGAGGTGACCAGCTTCCTGCTTGTTCTCCTAGCTCTGATTCAAGGAAATTATCAACTAGTGTACGAGTATTGAGGGCATGTTGTACTATTGCAAAGTCCGAATTCAATTCCTCAAGCAGTTGTAAACGAGCCTGATCTTTGGGATCGGAAGATTCAATTAACTCATCCATAAATCCCCACGATTGGTCCTGCTCCTCAAGCATATCTTCGAGGTCAACTTCTTCTGACATTGCCTCAAGCAGGTCATCGAACCCAGCCTCATCCAACTCGTTGAGTATCAGGTCAATTCCACTTAGTTTTGATTGATCTTCCACCTCGACCTTCTTCTGCTGTCTTCTCTCTCGCTTCACCTGTTTCGGAAATAGCAGCTCTCTTGCCACCTTTTTGGCAATTTCTTGGTCTTCATACGGGGTATTGTAGACTGCTGCCTCAAAGTAATCCATGGGATCAAGTGTCTCTTTTCTGAAATAGCGAGCGGTTAGGAACCTTGGAATGGCAATAGTAGTTCTCACAGATGGGATATTCGCCAGACCTGCTATAGTTCGCATTTTCCGGGTAAACTCACCCGCGAATGAAATTGGTGTAAACTTGACGACTGAGTCGAATTGAAACTTACCAGGTTTACTAGCCACTTGTGCCCAACACCCTCCGACAGAGATCCTTGACGTAATCTTTTGGTTGACTTCCAGGCTTGACTTTGATGGCGTCAGGAAGGATCAACATGGCAGATTTCGCCAGTATCTCTGCATCAGGCTCACTTCCCAACCGTTTGGCAGTTTCAGCAGTCAGTCGTGCCATTCCAATGGATGATCTGATCGATGCTGGTGTTTCAACCCGAGCAAGATCCTCTCTGGTCTGTGAAACCAGCTCAAGTGTAAGTTCGATGAGGCTGCTTGGTAGACTGTATTCAGTGACATTATTTTTCACAATTTTTTGCTCTATGGATTTTGATGGATAGTCAAGGTGGACCCAGACCTTGATACGGTCCTTTACTGCAGATGGCAATCGCCTCGTTCCTCGCATTTCAGATGGGTTCATTGCAGCTATCAGGTAGAAATCATCATGAACATTGTACCAGTTTCTCAATTGAGGGATATACAGTTTTTTCTCTTCAAGGGCATCAAGAAGGGTATTCAGGACATACTCATCACCCCTATTGAGTTCATTGGCCAGAAAAACACCACCTGACAACGCAGAAATAGTGAATGGACCTGGACTGAAAGATTCATCTGAGAACCCGTACTTGAAAACCAGTGTTGGATCAAAGCTTCCAATCAGTGTAGAGGGTCTCACCAGATCTGAGAAGGTTACCCAGTCAAATGCTCGCCCCGTATCATATGCGAATTTTCTGCAGAGTGCAGTCTTACCCGCACCTACTGGTCCGATCAATCCGACATACAGACCCGCATTATATGAGTCCAAAATAGCATTGTATGCCTCTGTGTACTGTCCCTCAAGCACCAGGTCAATGTCCTGCCTGATCTGCTCTGTTTTCTGCCGTTTCAATATTTCCAACATATCACTCATCTTCCTCATCTCCAAAGAATTTCTCAGTTGTTGTGGGCTCTATCACCTCAGGGAGTGATAATTTCAATTGCTTGCAAGCCAGTTTCACCTTGTTGTAATCTGTCTCGGATAATGCCCACTTGTTTCCAAGACTCTCCAATTCCTGAAAGATCATCTTCCCGAAATAGGTGCCCCGCAGGTCGCGTACATGGTATTTCCCCTTTTTTCGAACTACCTTTACATCTTTGAGTTCATGTACTCGGACAGCAGTGACCAGTTTTTTCATAGGTTCCCACACTGATCCTTCTGGTATTCCATTGAGATCATAATCCCAGTGTGCCCGGTGATTATCCCGCAGTAACTTCGCATAGAAGACAAATACTGTCTTCTTTGCCTCAATTACAGAGTCTGGAACTTTTTTCTGCAACAGTTCGACAACATCGTCCCTGTAGATAGGTCCTTTGTAGAACCCTTTCAGTTCCGTGCTTGTTGTATCAAAGATATGCTCAAGTTCTTGATTTGAGAGACTCATGAGACTACCTCCACAGTTGATACAGGGCCATTCTTCTTGATCTCGAAGAGAGTGCCACCTGTATCTGCCTGCCGCTGGTGGGTGATAAGAAGGATTTGTGATTTGGTTAGATTGCCAATCTTCTCAAAAAGATTTGACTTGTTACCACTGTCGAGCCCGTACGTCGGCTCGTCCAGCAGAATAAAGGGGGGGTTGGTCACAAATGATACAATTGCCAACTTGAAGGCTAGCCCCAGTAGTAATTTGTGACCTCCACCCTGATATGAGAATGCAGGTACCTCCTCACCAACATCATCGGGTTTGACAAATATGGCATACTGTTTGGGGTCCACCCGCAGATCAAGGATATTGTTTGTCTCAGACAGTTCTTTGTGGTATCTCAAGGTCATTGTTCCCAGATTGCTTGCAGCTCGGTCTCTGAGTATCTCTTGAAGTGTCTTGAAGACCTTGGCACTAGTTCTCATTTCCTGTGCTGCAGTTCTCTTCTTCTCCAGCAGAGACAGTGCACCTTTGGTTTTTGAGATATCCAGGTTCAGTTTTTCCAATCCCGGTTTCAGATTTTTTAGCTGGGTCTGTTTGTCCCTGAGTTTGCTTTCTTGGACCCTGAGTTCAACTGAAATAGTGTCTCTCTCCGAGTTGAGCCTGTTCTGTTCCCCTCCAAAGAGAGGAGTAAAGACATCAACCATGTATCTTGCCTGCAACACATCACCTTCAACATCAACATTGACCGTCTCAGGAACTGATGGTTTGGTTGTTTTCAAACGCATCTCCGCATCCAGGGTCTCGTTGTATTCCTGGAGACTTTCGTAGATCTCGACAGCCTGATCCATGAGAAGCTCACCTGTCTCTGAGAATGTTTTCATCAATTGGTTTTCCCTCCCCTGCAATGTTTCAAGTTGCCTGCTCAGGTTTTCAGCACGGGAGATTGACTGGTTAGTTTGCTGCACCTCTTGACGAGTGGTTGAGATTTCAGATGATAGACTCGCCACCTGTTCTTCAAGTTTCTTTATTTCCAGCTCAATGTCTCCGAGGTCCAGTTCCCATTGGGCCAGTTCCTTCTTTACGCGATCCATGTCTATTGGGGATCCACATTCCTCACAGGTCGGTTCCTCTCCTTCTGGCAGATTTTTTCTACGGTTCACCTTGCCCACAACATCTCCTTTCTTCCGTTCCTGAGTTCGTATAGAGTCCTGGAGTTTTTTCCTCTCTTCCTCAGATTTGGAAATCTGTTGTGTGAGACCTCTGACCTTCTCCTGCCTCTCCTCCAATGTTTTTAGTAATGTGGGTAAGTCACCTGCTTCCTTGATCACCTCTTCTTTTTGTGAGGTATGGTCCACTATCCGTTGCATATCCCTGTCCCAGTTGCCTATTGTGGACTTGTACGATGAGAATGGGGTCAGTACCTGTTGAAATTGATCTATCTTGGCAGTCATCTCACTTTTCTGTGAAGTTAATCCGTCAAATTGCTTCTGCAGTGTCTCAACCTCGGTTCCAAGTGATTTGGATTGAAGTTCAAGCTGTTGTCGCTGATTCTCAAATTGCTTGAGATTATTCGCCAGGAGGTCATATTGCGAGGTCTCTTTCTCAAATCCAAGTGCAACTGCATTGAGTTGTTTCTGAGCAATAGTGGCAGCAGATACGCCCAGAACAATGTCAAGTTGACTTGTGCCTTCAAGTATCGAGCTGATCTCACCCTGCTTGATATTGACCGCAACATCGAAGAGACGTTTTGAGATACCCAGACTCTCAAAAACCTGAAGTTGTAGCATCTCCTCAGAACTGCCCTCAAAATCGGAGGATACCAGATATTTCTCAGTGTCTCCGTCCTTTACTTTCAAGGTGTAGTGACCTTTTGCGGATCTTCCAGCTCGCTCGTGCATTCTTTGCAGTCGGTAGGTTCTCCCATCTTTTCCTTCATATATGACTTCTACTCCCATTTTATCTGCCTGAGGGGCAAAAAGTGCGGTTTGACTGCGAAAACCTGCGACAGTTCCAAAGAGACCATACTCGATCCCCATAAACAGAGACGATTTCCCGGCATTGTTCTTCCCCTCAATGTAGGAGATCCCATTATCAAAGGAGATTGAGGCATCCTGGAATCTGCGAAAATTCTTCAGACGAAGTCTTGAGATCATCAGTCACTGTCCCCCAGGAAGAGCTCTTCTATACGTTTATCCAGCAATGTCCTTGCGTTTCCATTGAGATTTGCTGATTTGGTCAGGTTTTCATCGTCGTCCAGGATATACTGTGTGAAATCAAAGACAGCAAGTATTTTTTCAAGTAGATCAGGATTATCCTGTATCCTTTCATCCTCTTTGAGAATATTGGAGATTGAAAATTCTTCACCACTCATTGTAAGTAAATCTTGGGGCACAATGGTTTACTTAATCTATTCCCCTTATGAACTCTTGAACGTCTTGATTTCCACTACAATTAGGAGAAAAGACATATTATGGAAAATAGAGATCATTGAAACATTCTACGATTGAGAAATTCGAGGAAAGCCCAGAGTAGCAGATTAGCCCCGAGAATCACGGCAAATTTTGGAATCGGCAGTGTTATCTGGTTAAAGAACAGGAGGGTCTCCGCTCCCACGACGATCATCACCGGTACAATCAGGCCAATATTCCTGAAAAAGCTGGTATCGCTCTCAATATCAAACAGAGTGTATTCCCCATTGATTTTACCAAAGAGATAGGATTTGAAGATCAGGAAGATATTGGGGAGGATTATGGCGAGGACCAGTACAATTGCAATA
>JAEOUB010000210.1 GCA_016839545.1 Candidatus Kariarchaeota archaeon
CAAGGGGTTAATCCCTACATCAGCCTTTATTTTGTACCACGGGTATCATATCTTGTGCGATCAAGGCTTTCACTGCTGCTTATTCTCATCTACAGTGTACTCCCTGCCAGTGGACATCAAGGTCATCCCGAGGACCAGATAATTGATGGTATCGACAATACCATTCTGATCTATGGAGGCATTCTCATTGCATTGCTGGTAGTGGTTGTAATCGCCTATCTACAGGGTAAGAAAGCTGCAGAGATCCACAGGGCACAGCTTGATTGATCTTTGCACATATTACACTAGACCAAGTAGTTGTCCAAAATTTCGCATCCAGCGTCGGAGCAGGGGCTCTTGACCAGTATTCAGATGATTGGCAATCGTCTCCCCGGTGTCTTCCATCTCATGGGGAATGATACCTGCAACACGCAGATGCTGTTGAAAATCCTCAAACAGGGAGAGTTTAACGAGATCGTCGTCAAGGTGATGGCCATATCTCTCAAGAAAGATAGAGTGTCCCAGCTCAAGATGTTTCCTGATATCCGGGGTCTCAGCATGTCGATTGTGGACAAAGATGAAGATCAGCTCGTGCTCACGGTCAATCCAGAAGTTGATGGCTATCTCACCAAAGAGCATGGTCTGTAACTCCTGATCCTGATATGCCTCCTCAGAGAAGGCATGCAGTGCAGAAAAATAGCCTGATACCAGCTCATGACCTGACATGTTGGACTGGCAGTACTCACTTCCTGTACAGCCTGCAAAGAGGGGGATACCTGAAGTCTTGATCACATAGATGTCGTAGATGTGATGCCTGATTGCAAGATGTGGCATACTTAACGATTCATTCCTATCTATTTATACACTCAGTATTTTCTTTACAATCCGTTCTTCTATGCTTCAAATTGGAGAGGGTAGCCTCCTAGATATGGTCATATATTTTGAACGGTGTCTTTTTCAGCACAAATTCGGAATATTCCGACAGAATAGTCAGGTTAATTGTCTCTGCTGCCTCCATGAATTTCAGGGCAATCATCCAGATAGCCAGTGTCATATGCAGATCAAGAGACAGCCCCTCGGGGTAGATACGGTCCATGGGAGACGACGAGTACTGCTCAAAATAACCCTCATAACCCTCCATACAGGCAATCAACATGGTCACCGTATCATACACTTTGCCTGTCTTCTGGTACTCAATAAATCCACGTTCTGCAAACAGATTGGCAAAGTCCTCCATACGGTCCATCTGTGGATGAGTCACAAGTATGGGCATCACCTCGATATAGAAGGCGTCACCATTGAGGATCTTGGCCTTGGTCATATTGTCCTCGAGAGGGGCAAACCGGATATGATCAAGATCGATATGAGAGACTGGCTCGTATCCTGCATACGAGTGAGTGATGAGTGAGAATTCCTCTGCCAATCCATCAATCAGACGCTCCTTGGTCTCATCTGTGAATGGCATATGGTAGATCAGATAGGCAGACAGGTCCTTGTAGCGTTCAAGATCAAGGATCGATGTGTCTCCACCATGCAGGATGCCCATAATCACACCACACTGAAATGCCACCATCTCATCTGATAATCCCAGCTCCATGATATGGACACCTTGAGGTGCCTTGTAGACTATCAGTCCATCCTCTTCGTTCATGTAAATGCGATCCACAGGCTCAATATTGCCAAAGAAATTGGTACGTGCCAGCAATCTATCGTATTGTGATAGCTCCAGGGTGTAATTGTAGATGGAATCAAAATAGCGGATGATGACATCCTCTGTAAAATCCTCTCCCTCAGTCAGATAATGAATACTGGCGGTGATCTGATGCACCTCTCCCTGGAAGTCGTAGTCGACTGAGAGATCGTGGACTGACATGTAGCGAAATGGATGCCCCTCGCTATCTACACACGGCTCTTTCATCACAGGAATCATAGCGTCAGCTATCTCCATGACCCAGTTCTTCATCTCGAGCTCTGACCCGAGCCGTGACCTTCCCATTGTTGGTAATGGGGACAAGATTTTGATAAACTTACTTGAGGTATGACTGAAAACTTGTGATATTTTGGTGCGAGACTATTTTGGTGAGAAAAGTAAAATATTGATCAGAGAGTATGCGATATACGGTATTAATGGGGAAAATAGAGGTTGGGATCCCGGATTATCTTGTGGAAATGAAGGTAGCGGATAAACAATCACTTCAGGATATAATTGACATCCTGATCTCGTCAATGGATCTGCTCCGGACTACTCACAAAGAACTTCTAATTATCACTGATATCCTCTCAGATCCAAAATATCTTCACCTTCAGAAGAAACACCCGCATTGGTTTGATGAAGAGTACAAAAATACATTACAACGCAACCTGGAATATGTCTGGTCGATTTACCGATCAAATTTCACGAATATATTTGATGCCATTCGTGGTATGATTATTGGCTTACTGGAGTCTATCGAGTACACTAGAGTTGAACATCAATCACTCTTCATCTTTCTCATCTCCCTGTATGGCTACATATATCGGTTAACCGAAATAGCATTCAACTCTGCTGATCTATTTGAAAGAATTATCAAAGCGTTTCCTATCCTCGCAATTTACTCGTTTTTATCATCTGAGACAATAAACTCAAATGATCTGCTAAATTTCGAGAACACCACAAATGGAGAGAGAGTGAAGACCACTCTTGATATCTATTGCATTGAGTATCCCGTCCAGATATTCAGATACACGGTGGGCCGGAAACCTCGGTATAGGAAATATTACATTAACCCGGTGAACTTGCAGCTTCTCCGTGAGTTATCTGTGAAATACCAGCAACCATTCCAGGGATTTCTCAATATGATCTCCAATGTCGATCTCAAACAGTGGCAAGAACCTCTACCCTTGGATATTTTCAGAGATTTGCCAAGATTGAAGACAGTAACACTTGCAGATAGTAATATTGAGGAAGTTCCTTATGAATTTCTAGATACATGGATCGAATATGCAGAAAATGGAAATTCCTTGTGGATTGATCTTTCTGGCAATCCTATTTCTCAAGAAATCCAAGCTAAGATCCTTGCTTACTGCAGAATTGGTGGTGCAAGAGAACGGATCAAAATTCGGTTCTGAAATCCACAAGCCTGACAGACTAACTGCGGGAGAGTTATATTCTGACCTGTGAAGGACATCTGTATGCAATTCGTACCACTTGGTAGAACTGGAATTCAGGTATCCAATCTCTGTCTTGGCATGATGAGTTTTGGTAATTCGCAAGCCTGGCACCTTGAACTTGAGGAAGCACGACCCATAGTTGAGAGAGCAATCGAGTTGGGAGTCAACTTCTTTGACACTGCTAATGTCTACAGCCGGGGTCGAAGCGAGGAAATCACAGGAGAGATCCTCAAAGAGTACCGTGATGACGTGGTGATTGCCACCAAGGTCCGGTTTGCCATGGGCGACAATATTCTCAACCGTGGTCTGAACCGTTACCACATGATCCTGCAGATGGAGGCATCACTAGATCGGCTACAGATGTATTTTGTTGAATTGTACCAGATCCATCGCTGGGATTACACGGTTGACATTGAGTACGTGATGCGATCCCTCAACCACCTGATCGATGCTGGTGCTGCCCTACATATCGGTGCCTCTTCCATGTTTGGCTGGGAGCTGGTAAAAGCTCAAGCAACAGCAGAACGATTGGGCTTGGAGAAATTTGCCACCATGCAGAACCATTACAATGCAATTTATCGAGAGGAGGAGCGAGAGGTCATTCCTGCATGTATGGACATGGGCATGGGGATCATCCCCTGGAGCCCTCTTGCACGTGGATTTCTGTCAGGCAAATACTCAGACAGCTCTTCTTCATCTGTACGTTCCGACTCAGATCCCTATGTCAAGGGACGCTACTTCAAGGATAATGACTTTGACGTACTTGAGGCAATCAGATCTGCAGCAGCTGAGAACGAGATCAGCAATGCCCAGATGGCATTGGCATGGGTACTATCACGTCCAGGAATCACTTCTCCCATAATCGGAGTCTCCAAGATGGAGCATCTTGAACAGTCAGTGGCAGTATCTGACATGCAGATTGATCATGACTATTTTGACAGGATTTCAGAAGTCTACACCGTCCGACCCGTCACAGGTCATGGCTATAATCAGCCAGATGCCATGATAAACAAGCAAGACAAAAAATGAGTCAAACCAATGTGAGAACCCTCAAATAAATTCCAGCCCCTTCAGTATCATGGCGGAGCCTGAGGAGAAAAAAACACTGTTCGATCCCCTCCAGGACGTCATTACCTTTCTGAGCAATGTCTACACATCTGGCACTATGCCGCTGGGAGCAATAGGTCTGGTTATTGTCATCAATGCCATTTACTTCCGGTTTCCCTCCGGTTACGGTCTGTATGGGATTGTCCCTGTTATTGGACTGGCCATCCTGTACTTCTACCGGTTCTGGGAGGAACCTGAACGCAAGAAGAACAAGAGATATGGAGCGATTATTGCCATTGTAGTCAGCATAGACTTGATTGTCAGTGTCAGCTATCTCTGGGACTTACCCATCCGGGGGCCTGCTCTGATCACAGCCATACTGGATATTGTAGCCATCATCAGCTATGTCGCTTGGTACAAGGATTGGAAACCATCTATTCCTTTTGTAACTCGTCGTCAAGAAAATGAAGAAGAGATGATAGAGAGTCAACCACGATAGATGGTCGCACACCGTCAAATTGAGGAACTCCATATTTCATATTCTCATGAATCAGTACGCTATGTAGACCATAATCCTGTG
>JAEOUB010000211.1 GCA_016839545.1 Candidatus Kariarchaeota archaeon
CAATCACTCCAGTTATTCCAGAGTGCACTTGATAATGCAAAAGTTGGAGATAATCCTGCCATTATCAATCTTGCAGAAGAAGCAAAAGGAGATATTAAGGGATACATCAGTATGTGTGACACTTTAATTTGAAATTTAACTTGTAACAGTATCTGCCAATTTCTGACAGACAGAATATGCGACATCTGGCGTAATTGATGCGGGACACCATGCCACAACAAAACCACCAGGCCAGTTAGTGCATGCTGCACCAATGAGATGACCCTGTCCTCCTACATTGGTTGAAACCAATCTAGCGGGAGTCTTCCCAATAACTGTGAATTTGAGATTATCAACTACGATTGGGGCCATTACAGTATTTTGCCACTCCTGAAGTACATGGCTGGGATCTAATGCAGCCCAGTTTTCTCGTCCATATTCCCAATAGATATTACCCTGTCCATCTAGCAGGAAACCAACTCCAATATCGCCTGAAGCAGTTGCCTCAGCAGCCAAATCATTAAAACTCATAGGTATCAAGTAGCGTTACAGTATGCAAGTTTTAAACTGTTGTGCCTTTTTGATGTTTCACTAACAAAGTAGAAGGAAAAGATTTGTATTGAAGTTGCTTTGAATTCAAGAATGAGAGAGGGATACACATAGAAATATTTGTCCGAGTGCATCCTAAATCGAAAAAATCCATGGTTGAGGAGGTTGGAGGGGTGCTTATTGTACATACAAAATCTCCTGCGGAGGGCGGAAAAGCAAACAGAGAGATGATTACTTTGCTTTGTGAATATCTATCAATTACTGCGCAGTCTCTCAAAATTATTTCTGGTTCTTTATCCCCACGTAAAATTGTTAATGTGTCGAATATTGACAAGTCAAAGAGGGAAGAACTGGCTATTAGATTCCAACAAGCTCGAAAGAGGCGATAAGTTCAGCCCTATCCGTGATTGTTGTCTTCACCTCTTCAATATATTCTTTTACTGCAAATACGTCTTTCTCGATATCCAATAATTCTAGATCCCTGAGCTTTGCAGACATCTTATGTATATCATCAAGAATATCCCTGAGTTGTAGAATTGTTTCGCTTTCAAGAACATAGATAACTTCTAGATCTAGGCTATCAGAAACGTCAGGAGTCTCAAAAAAAGTTGAATGTCTGTACTTATCTGTTGATAGCACGGTTCTCAAATCATTCAACATGGTAAGAATTGCATTTGATGCAGGCCAGGTTGAAAGTAATTGACCCTGCATTAATTGATTTTGAACTTTAGAGTATTCATCAATTAGGAGTAACGTTTGATCATACCAGTACTTTCTGATACCTTCATCGGTTGCTTTTCTGACCTTAACATCCTCATACCCCACATATCCATTCACATTGGTGCGAAGTGAATTCAGGGTGGCATTGTCAGTGGATTGATCATTTTGACCTCCTCCGAATATCTTCTTGAACATTGTACGATGATATTAGAGAAGCTGTCATTTATAATCTTATTGAGTTTCAAAGTCGTTAGAGCTGACAAAAGGATAGATTTGAGTTATTTCAACCGGGCAGTAACCATCCAAGGCCGATATTGTCCAAAATGGAGTGACCGTAGACATAACGACCTCCAGTTCCAGATATGAGAACTGTCAGTATCGCGGCTGCAAGTTGAGGTAGGATATACAAGACAGGGATGATACGACCATACCCAAATATCGCTCTATTCTTGATCAAACCGAGGTAAGCCTTGAGGAGAATTGGACCTATCAATATGAAGAATACAAAGATCGACAATTTCACCTTGAAGGCCAGAAGTTCATTCTCCACAGCAGGATCAACTCCCCCTGCGGATTGAAATCCAGTGTAGGATGCAATCAACAATCCGAGCTCACCCATGAAAATCATTATCCAACTGGCAAATTCGAACCTGTCTATGAAACGATCGGTAGCCTTCCTCCTTGCTTCAGTTAACCACTCTGATTTATCAAAAATGTCTAAAAGAACACCAAGTACCAAGGCTGTAACTGCTGCAACCATTCCCATCATGATACCTATGATCGGGAAATGGATCACTGCTGGATGCCCACCAACTAGTAAATCATCAAAGAAACCCATTATTCAGCAACCTCCTGTCTTTTTAATATGAAAATTGTTGGAATGAATATCAAGGTGTAGGAGAGCACACCAATCAGACCACCAATCAAGATATTCTGCGGAATAAAGCTATTCTTCTCAGTGTCTTGAGTTGATACAGGTGGTACTACCGTCACATTCCCTCCTACAGCTGTGCCCGAAAGTACAAATTTTGCAATATTATTACTTGTGGGGCTTTTATGATTATTTGAAGAAGCAAACCTAGCGGTGACATTGTGTTCTTTTGTGAACAGGACATCTGAACCGGCGATG
>JAEOUB010000212.1 GCA_016839545.1 Candidatus Kariarchaeota archaeon
ATCCTCGCTTGCCATTGCCATTGGCTACATTGGAGGAGCATTTGTGATTGTCTATGCAGCATTGCTGGCATCAAATGAGCCCAATGCCCGACTTGAGGATGGACCACTGTCACTCGGCTATTTTCCCAGCCTGATTGCGCTAATCCTCATCGGGTTTGTCGTCTTCATGATCCCCATGTTCTTTGTGAAAGAAACAGATTGGCATGCCATCTCGGCAACTGTCGTCGGTGATCAGATTGAGTTGGAGGATGAGCGTTCTCTTAGTGCAATTATCAAGTCATCATTTGGAGAGCTTGGCGATACGTTCCGCGGTATATATCACAATAACCGGGGGATGTTCTTCTACATCATTGCCTACTTCATCATTGCAGATTTTGCCAATCTTATTGTACTGATCAATACCACCTACCTGCGTGATGGGTTGGGTCTGGCAGAGGACTTTGTCCTGTATGCAACAATTGTCACAGGTGCCAGTATTGTTCTCTTCTCCTACTTTATCGGTGTTATTGCAGATCGCAAGGGTGCGAAGCGATCCTACCAGGTCATCGGTGTGATGTGGATGGTGGCACTTGCCCTGCTCATCATGGTCGATGTCATCCTGCCACGGTGGATTATCTTTGTTGCAGCCGCAATCGTGGGTCCTGCATTCTCAGGAGTGTGGATCTCACAGCGGCAGATGGTATTGGAGCTAGTTCCCACAGAGCAGGAAGTCGGCAGGTATTTTGGTCTCACCAAATTTTCTGGTAAAATATCGAGTGCACTCGGCCCCATCATCTGGGCCTCACTCTTTGCATTTGGTGCAGTCACCCTGGACTTTGAAACTCCCAATGCCTTCCGATTTGCACTTATCGGCTTTGCCCTGATTTTACTCGTGGGCTTTCTGATCCTGCATTTCTTTGTTCCCAATAATCATGAGGAATTCAAGGAGCGAAAATTGCGATTGATAGAGGCAATGGAGAAACAGACATAATGCTCTATAATTTGTGGTATTTACCACAAAATGTAGGTATTGGGGTCAGTTCCAAAGATAAAGATCAGCAGAAATGCCAAAGTATCAAACAGTGCATGTGCATAGATGGCAGCAACCAGATTACGCTTCCACCTCAGGTAGATCAGGCTGTAGATGATGGCAGTGATGATAACGGAGATCACACCGACAATGCCCTGGTAGAGGTGTCCCAGGCCAAACAGTCCTGCAGTGAAGCCAATGGCAATGATCCATCCTGCACGATTGTCTCCCACAAGATCGACCACCCGGTTCATCAGGTAGCCGCGGTACACCATCTCCTCTCCTAGTCCTGCAAGTATCCATGATACTGCAATCGCGCCGAGCAGTGCCAGCCAGTTGCCGGTGAGGTCGTCAAACAGAGACAGGTCAAGTTGAGATCCGGTGATTGTTGACAGCAGTGGTACTAGTAGGAAGATGTTGACCAGCAAGTAGGTGACTGTGATCACAGTCACAGGCAGTACAATCTTTTTCCACTCTGTGAATTGCAGTCCCAGGTCTGCCCAGCTCTTCCCTCGCCAGCGGAGCAGTCCCCAGAAGATGATGACCATGATGGGGGTCATACCTGTTATGAAAACCATGAACAAGAGGATGATGAGTAACTCGAGGATGATTACGGCAGGTTTCCCCAGAATGGGGGTGTCTAGCGTCTGTGTTGTGGTTTCCATGGTTTGAAAAACAGTTACTATATTTTTTAAAGTATAGTGCTAGAATTATTTGTTTTGGTATCATTTTCGACGTTGAATTGATAAAGTCGTGGAGTACACAGGCAATAGAGGATCTCCAATGAAGCTACAGATTGTCAGTGATCTCCATCTCGAGTTTGGTCCTATTGAATTGGAACCCTATGATCGGGACCTGCTGATCCTCGCAGGTGACATTGATGTGGGACAGAAGACCCTCACATTTCTCGAGGAACAGCTGCAGCACTCTCCTGTGATCTATGTGCTGGGCAATCACGAGTACTACCAGCACGATTATCACACCATTCACACCTACTGGACATCTCTCAGGAAACAGGGCCTGTATGTCCTGGATAATAGTTCAATCACCATAGATGATACAGAATTTCTCGGCTGTGTGCTGTGGTCTGACATGGAGGGTGGGGACAGGGAGGCTATGGAGGCATCGGAGCTGATGATGAATGATTATCGTGTGATTGAATTCAGGGGCAGAGCTCTGTCGCCTAAAGACACCATGAAGATCCACGCCAAGAGCAAGAAATGGCTGGAGAAGACACTGAAGCCTGATCGGAAACAGGTGGTCATCACCCATCACCTGCCCAGCTACAGGAGTGTGGCAGAGCAGTATCGTGGCTCTCCTATCAATGGGGCCTTCTATTCCGATCTGGATCATTTCATCGCAGAGAAGAGACCGGATCTCTGGATACACGGTCACACCCACGACTCCATGGATTACGTGCTGGGTCAGACACGGGTGGTCTGCAATCCCCGGGGCTACTTTCCCGGTCAGTTAAACCCCAACTTCAGGCCTGATCTCATCCTGGATATCTGAATTTTGAGTCAAAAATAGTGCTGACTGGAATGTGCCCGGCGGGCAGAGATTATTGTGCAGGTGTTTGTGATCTGTTTATTTTTCTTTGCTTACTATTTACTTGATGCTGGAGGTTAACACAGCTATAATTTTCGTCTGATAATGACTTCCGAGGGTATGGTGATCAATGCCATGATGAAGGGTAGTATGAGGAAGGGTGATTTTGCCTCAGTCTCAACCTGTGTCTCAGTGGCAGTCTCAGTTACGGTAACCTCATTGGTCTCGGTGACTTGCTGAGTTACAGTGGCGATGTCTCCCATGTCGGGGTCATCAGGGTTGTAGACAAACACTGAGTGAACAGGGCTGATCCAGTGATCATTTCCGGAGGTGTCATTGTAGATGGCAAAGCCGAACTGGTAGTACTTTGACTCGTCGAACTGTACATCCATGGAGTCAGCAGTTACCAGGGGACGAACAAGCTCGATCTGGTAGTTGTGCTCATTGTGGTTGGATACATTGCCGTGGACGGCAGCTGCCATCCAGTCATTGGTGGCATCATCCTCCCATCCGGAGTGGTCATAGGCTGCATCGTAGATGTTGCCCTCGATTGCCTTGGGGGTGTAATCGTTCTGGTAGAGTTGCTGGCCGTCTTCTGAGGCAGCAGGTTTCCATGTGACCATGTCAACCAGTTCTCCCTCTTCTCTGGCTGCTTTCATACCGTAGCCGGTGTCGAAGTCGTCCATGTTGATGTTCCACATGATGGAGATACCGTCTGAATCTGCATACCTCTCAGTGTCAGTACCGTCAATCGTGGCGTCCTCCCAGCCGATGAGCA
>JAEOUB010000021.1 GCA_016839545.1 Candidatus Kariarchaeota archaeon
AGTTGACTGTGAAACCAAAGAGGAGTATACCTCCCACAGGGTCATAGTTGAGTAACCAGTCGTTTGCAGAGGAGAGGGTTAGTTCGAGTGATAGTGCCATCATTCCCACAGAAAGAGGCAATAGGAAAACGATAATCAAATACCGGAGCTTGAACTCACTGCCATTGAGATAGAAGATGGTAGCCCAAAAACCTCCAATTGCAATGACAGTCATAAAAGTGGCCATGAGCTGAATAAATTGAGCTACTGCTATGGCTGATTCAAATTTCATGAATTCAAACGCTAATGAGGTGAAGGTCAGAGACATAAGAAAGAAGAAAGAAATGCCCAGAACCTGTATCTCCATTATCTTTCTTGTCTGGCCAACTTTGAAGATAATGTAACTGCCATACGATTGTATGATGATCAGGATGAGAGAGGGAATAACAATCATCAACCTGATCATTTTCCTACAATATTATCCTTTACAGAATAAAATACTTCTCATTACCTGATAGATGAGTATTAGGACTCAAATGCGATATGCCACGGTCTGATAGTTGCAGAGAATACACCATTGGTCACTCCAGGATCAGTCTTGATAAGTTGTTCAACCTCCTCAAGTGTCTTGCCTTTGACGATTAACAGACCTCCTGAGTCGTCCATAAATGGACCGGATATCACCAGATCCCCCTTGGATTGCAAATCTGCCATGAATTGACCATGTTCCATCAGTTTCTGCTCATATACAGGTTTACCCTCCACCCAACTGGGTCCTTTCGAATACATAACAGCGATATACGACTTGATTGCCATGATGCCCTTAGTTGTACATCACTGATAAATCATTATCATATTGTACGGAACGAAATTGAGGGAGATGAACTACTTGAAGACCCTCACAATTTTATCACAGTGCTCAGTCGGAGATGTGTGAAATACGATGCCGATATTGGGAATGCAATTGCCCAGATCCTGTCTCAGCAGTATGAGCAGCTTCCTGCAGGCAAGCCGTGGATAAAATACGGTAAATCCCGGCTCTATTTCAATGAGAAGAAGGAGAAGATCGACTATGGCTTCTTTATTCAGTTCTTTTCAGAGGATTTCAAGATCCTTGACTATATGGAGGACTACTGGAATGATAAGCTGGGGTGTACTCTGAAGGAATTCGAGCATGCCGTGGATAATGCCTACTACAAGGCCACCTATCCTGTGAGCGAGAAGATCCCCAATGCCACCGTCCGTGAGATCAAGCTCCACCGCAGGGTCGAGGCACTCATTGTTGGTGAGACAGAGGACCATATTGAGATAGACCCCCAGTTTCTTGAGATCACCTACAGGCTGGATAAAACTGCGATTGAAAATCAGGTGAGCACTCCTCGCAAGCACCGTGGGAAAACCCTCCTCCGGTTTACTATCTACCGAGAGAGAATCGATGAGATTGGTGATGAACTGCAGAGACTTGAGGATAAGGCAGATGCTGCCTTTATGCAACAGATGCAACGTGGCATGGGCGATACAATCACTGTGGGCGAAAGCCAGATCAGAGAGGATGTACAGGTGGAGAAAACCGATGAAATCAAGTGCTCTAACTGTGGAAAGCTGTTTGACAGCCACCAGAGCGAGGATCAGCAGTTCTGTTCTTCCGTGTGCAAGCAGGAATACCAGGCATCCCGCGGATAGGTAAGAATCTTCGAGATTAAACGGTAATTTGACAGATACACGACGATATCCTTAGGTACATCCTACCTGCTGATCGGTGCAGATGGACCCGGTTCCTAAAGCACTGCAGATCAGCACCACGACCAGTATTCTCCTGTTTCTCATCGCCTGCCTCCTCGGTAGTCTACGTCCCTTGGCAGTCTACAGCACAGAAGCAATTGCAGAACAGTTTGTACCCACAGACCTCTTCAACCTCATTTTCATCTTCCCCATCTTGCTGTACAGTCTGTACAGATCGCAAGACTCTGAGGTTGGCCGGCTGACGATGATTGCCAGTCTCTTTTACCTGATCTACATCAATACCATCTACCTGCTGGGTGTCCCCTATGACTGGATCTCAATCCTGTTGCTATTTGCCATGATGATAGGGCTGTACAGCTGTATTACCCAGTTCGTACTGCTGGATCATCAGGAAGTCAAAGTCAGGTTGGGGGCGATGCCGCACCGGGTGGTCATTGCTCTGCTGTCATTCATTGCCATCTTCTTCTCCCTGCTGCAGGTATCAACCATGCTGACCACTACAGATGCAACTGGGATAGACCTTGGAACCTGGGTGGCAGACCTGCTGGTCTTCTGTGGCCCCATCTTCATGACTGCAATCCTGCTGTATCTGCGACATCCTGCAGGCTATACTGGAAGTTACATCATGCTCTACGTAATCCTGGTTACCTTTGCAGGGCTGATCCCCTTTGTCATCTTTCAGCAGCTACTCTACCAGATTGCTATCGATCTATTTACAGTTATTTTTGTGCTGGTGTTTGTCATTCCCATCTTTGTTGTGTGGTACCGACTGTTTGGATTAGTCAGATCGGCTTAGAGTCCCATGCCATGGGTATACTCCACATTGCCCCAGCCAGGCTTGTCTTTCAGAGTCAGCGGTGTGCCGTCGATCTCTCCCTTCAGCTTTGTCACCTTGACCATGTACTCGTTGTAGATGTACTTGGCCTCCCATGCCTGTCCCATCTTCTTGCTGTCAAGGGTGAACTGGGAATGGTTGTGAGCACCCAGTTTGACCCGCATGAAGTCACCGTTGTCATTTCTCACATGGATGTAGAAATCAACCATGTTGTCCTCCTTGATCTCAGGAATTACCCAGGAATGCTCCCAGTGGATTACCTGCTGGGTTTCGGGGTCGAAATAGAAAGATCGTGGTTTGACATGGTACTTGAACCGCTCTGAGAACTGGCTCATGTGAGTCAGCTTACGGTTGAAGAGATGGGGGCCGAAGTTGATGATAAACGAGGAGAAGATAGAGCCGTCATCAAATATTATGTAGATCCACGTCCAGGGCAGCATGGGGATATTCATCAGCACCCTCTGGAAATATCCCAGCCCTTCTAGCTTTTCTGTTCCGGCCTCGGTGGTGAACTCTCCCTCAAACTGGAAGCGCCGCCAGGGGATGTACTGCACTCCTCCAAATCTTCCACCCTTGGGAGAGATTTTCACAATCTGTGGGTTCTGCAGGAAATGATCTCCCGAGTTCCAGATACGAAAATCAGCACCTCCTTTCTGGCCCACAAATTTGCCCTTAATTCCGCGTTCACCCGGAGTATCGGGATCTGCCTCGATCCGTGCACCATAGGACTTGCCGTCAACGTCTTTCCATGCCTCGAGGAACTGCTTGTGGTAATCAAGATGAGCCTGGGTGGTGACCATCAGTACATTGTCATGCAGGGTCTCTCCGTCGTTAATCCAGCCACTGATAGTGGTGGTGAAGTCCTCGACAGGTCCCAGCTCTCGATTGGGATCGATCCCCTGACCCCAGGGTTCCTTGGCAAAGGAGATCAAGTCTCCACGACGACTGGCAAAAGCAAACATCATCTGTTTGGGCCCATACCCTTGCTCCTGCTTGGGCAGGAAGAGAAAGAACCACCAGGAACTGCTGAACTGGTTCTGCCACTCGGGATGCTGTCGCCAGATCTCCTTGAAGCCCTTGACGGGATCATTG
>JAEOUB010000022.1 GCA_016839545.1 Candidatus Kariarchaeota archaeon
GAACGGACGGACAGAGTTCTCGTATGATTGCAACTGCTGCAAAATGAGCTCTGGTCAGGTTGTTGGCAACTCTAACATAACTCAAGAAGCTTCTCTCGCCAGGAGCATGGATACCTTGAAGATAGCCCGTGGCACAATATACCAATGGTTCATTAATAGTATTGATCAGATCCATCAGGTCTCCAAGTTCTTCACAAATTAACCGTACATAGGCTCGCCAATATTTTAGATTGGATTTCTTCTTGAATCCCCCTTTTTCCATAAACCAAATGGGTGATGTGAAATGATGTAGAGTTATAATTCCTATCTGTCCGGTGGATCTCAAACTGGTGAGGACTTTTCTGTAATGGTTCACCTCTTCCATGTTGATTTGATCCTCCTTCGGGAAGATCCTACTCCATTCAATACTCAATCTGTGCGCCTGAAGTCCCATTGATTCCAGGAGTTTGAAGTCGTCATTATACAACTCATAATGGTTAGTGGCAAGACCGCTCTTTTCGTTTCCCTCTATATTTCCTTCTACAGCCTCAAATTCAGTCCAATCGTTGACATTTCCTCCTTCTACCTGATGTGAAGATGCTCCTGCGCCAATGAGAAATGAGGGTTTTTCGCTAAATAACTCGGTAATAATTTTATTTCTTCCCGCATTTGACATCAACTCGAGGCTCAACAAGGTCATACTTAGATACTATGACAGAATCTCTATAATTGTGGCCAATACTGTGGAAAAACCGGTCGTACTGATTGTAGTGGATGGATTTGGACTTGCTGAACCCAGTCATGGGAATGCAATCACTTTGGCTTCAACTCCCAATTGGGACATGTTAGCTGAAACGTACCCTTGGGTTGCAACTGAAGCATCTGGGGTACATGTAGGTCTGCCAGAAGGCGTCATGGGTAACTCCGAGGTAGGTCATCTTACCATTGGAACAGGGCGAGTTACCTATCAATCCCTTGAGCGCATAAACAGGGCTTTTGAAGAGAATCGAATTGCTTCTCTTCCTGAATTTCTGCAATTATTAGATGCGGCGAAACAGGGTTCAGGAACCCTCCATCTTATGGGTCTTGTAAGTGATGGGAAAGTGCATTCCGATCTGGATCATCTATTTCATTTAATCACTCTTTTGCATGGGAAAGTAACAAAGATCTACATCCACGCCTTTACTGATGGAAGGGATACTCCTACGGACAGCAGTATTGAGTATCTTAAACAACTTGATGACCACTGTATGCGATTCGATAATGTCAAACTGGCATCTGTAATGGGACGATACTACGCAATGGATCGTGATAAGAAATGGGAACGAACAAAGATTGCCTATGACTCTCTTGTCAATGGTACAGGAGAGATCACTACAGATACCACTGCTACTATCAAATCACGATATTCCGAAGGTGAGACAGATGAGTTTCTCAAACCTATCATAGTAGTTGAAGAAGGAAGGATCAGGAATGGAGATGCCGTTTTCTTCTTCAATTTCCGTCCTGACCGTGCCCGTCAGATCACACAAGCTCTTGTCTATGAAGTGGATTTTGAAACAGAGGATCTATCAGACATATACTATTCCTCAATGACAAGATATGACGAGGACTGGGATTTCCCAGTTCTGTTAGATAATCCAAAAATCAACAATTCACTTGCCGAGGTGGTATCAAACTTTGGACTGAGGCAGGCACATGTTGCCGAGACAGAGAAGTATGCTCATGTGACATATTTTCTGAATGGTGGTCTTGAAGATCAATTTCCAGGGGAAGATCGGATCCTGGTACCAAGCCCTAGGATTGAAACGTATGATCTTCAACCTGAGATGTCAACCTTAGAGATTACCGCAAAAACGGTTGAATGCATTAAATCTAAAGAGTATTCTTTGATTGTATTAAACATTGCATGTCCAGATATGGTAGGTCATACTGGGATCATTCCAGCCACAGTTCAAGCAGTGGAGGCAATGGATGCAGCGTTCGGGAAAATATATGATGTATGCCTGGAATTTGGATATACTCTAGCCATCACTTCTGATCATGGGAATGCCGAGAAAATGTTGGACGGTGAGGAGGTTCATACTGCCCACACAACGAACAAGGTTCCATTTCTCATTGCCGACACAGATGTCCATCTAGGCAATAACGCAGGTCTAAAGAATGTCGCCCCGACTCTACTTACCTATATGGGGATCCCCGTTCCAGAGTCAATGGATGGCGGTTCTCTACTCAGATAATCGCAGTGTCGTCACCCTCAGAGATCCGTTGCAACAGATCACGACCATTTGTATTGATGTAATACACCTCTACGTCACCCACCATCGTCTCTTCAATCAGCCCTCGGTCTTTGAGATATTCAATAGCATCTGCAATTTCTAACGGGCTTGGTTTACTCTCTGACAGTTGATAGACTGAGTGTAATTGTCCCAAAATATCTGCCAATGAATACCTTTTACGATTCTTCCTTGATTTACTGTAATTCACAATTTCAAGCATATTGAGGCGGAGAGTAGATTCAAAGCTGGCCATATCAAACCCGTATAATTACTTGGTAATTGAATTTTTATTAATATTATTTTCATATCTGTCCATTCTAGACAAAGTACTTTTAGGACTTATACTATATCTGAAATTATGGCACCCGAGCTTCGTACCATTCTCAGATATATCGATGACCATCTGGGAACCGGTGATTACGACAGTGCCATCAGCAAAGCAATTCAATCAATAAAGGTCTATGACGATGAGAGAGAGTATGAAAATAGTATAAGTGTGCTGGAGAAACTCATCAGTATTGCTGAGCTACGTAAAGACACTACTTCTACTCTCAAGTATGTGGATAATCTAAAAACGAGAGCACTACTTTCACGCAACAAAAAAAAGTATCAAGAAATCTGCAAAATGTATGACAATCTTCCCACAACTCCTCTTGGTAGCTTATTGGAGGGAGGCATGGTCGGTAAGGAGAAAGAGATAATCCTTGAAAATTTAGATATACAGACCATTTTTGGTGATTTTGAAAACGTCCCTGACATCCCATATATTTATTTCAATAGCTCAGACGACGCCATTCGTACCATTGAGGAGTATTATGAACCTGGCAGATATCTGGTAAATCTGCTGAATATCTCAACTTCACTTCACCAGGCTTTCAACCTAGATGTTGGTGATCCAGAGGAATTCAATGTGGTTGACCGGAGCCATACGTTCCGAATTTCCTGAACGGGAAATTGGACTGCCGGTATCTACGGAAATTGAACTCCAACGTCCTATTATATATTTTATTAGCAGATTTTACTTAGACGAGAACAGAGAAATTTTATACTACTTGCCAACGAAAAACTTGTACCACTGACTGTGGTATACTCTCTGATGAGGTTCTAAATTTCATGAGTGATCAAGATCTAACCTCAATTGATTTGCATAAGCCATTCCACTCCATGAAGAAGAGCGAGGTCCTAAAGGAACTCGACGTTGATGAACATGGATTGACTACTACCGAGGTGGGATCAAGAAATGCACACTTCGGAACAAATACAATAGAGGAATCGGAGAAAGAGACAATATTTGATATTTTCATTGCTCAATTCAAAGATGTCCTGATTATCATTCTGATAATTGCCGCTATTGTGAGCGGTGTGATTGGTTATCTTGAAGATGAAGGATTTACTGACGCAATTTTGATTTCTGTCATTCTAATCATCAATGCTATCATGGGTGTTTACCAAGAATGGAAAGCTGACAAAGCAATCGAGGCACTCAAGGAGATGGTTACCCAGACCACTCGTGTAATTAGAGATGATAAAGAAATTGAGATAAAATCCTCTGAGCTTGTTCCTGGAGATATAGTATTATTCGAACAAGGAGATCGTATACCTGCAGATGCCAGGTTGCTAGAGACCATAAATCTCAGGACAGAAGAAGCTCAACTCACGGGTGAGAGTCTTGAAATTCAGAAGAACTCCAATAGTGTATTCGAAGAAAACTCTGCACTAGGAGATCGAATGAATTCTGTGTATATGGGGACTCATGTGACTTTTGGGAAAGGCAAAGCAGTAGTTACCAGAATCGGTATGGGTACCGAAATGGGTAAAATTGCAGAGAGTGTCCAAGAAATCAATAAAGATCCAACCCCCACTCAAGTGCGTCTTGACAAATTCGGCCAGAAACTCAGTATCATCATTATCGCGCTCATGGTATTCATGGTTGCATATGGTACACTGGTTTCCGGGATTGAATTCACACACATGCTTATAATTGCAGTATCTTTAGCAGTAGCCGCAATTCCTGAAGGTCTTGCTATAGTCATCACGCTGGCACTTGCTCTTGGTACCCAGAGGATGGCCAAGCACAATGCTATCGTTAAGAAATTACCTGCAGTTGAGAGTTTAGGCTCAATAACAACTGTATGTACCGATAAGACAGGTACTTTGACACTCAATCAAATGACTGTCCGAAAATTAGTAATTTTCGAAAATGACGGACCCAATATAGTAGATCCAGAAGAATATGATTCACTAAGACCACACGATGGGAACACTCCGGATCTGCTAATCAAAAGTGCACTATTGTGTAATAATGCTGAGCTTAACGACCAACAGGAGATAGGAGATCCAACCGAACTGGCCCTTCTACGTGTAATCGATACAATCGGTCGCAAGCGGAATGAGATTACAAACAATTTCTCACGCTATGATGAAATTCCATTCGACAGTGAGAGAAAGCAAATGACAGTATTCGTCGAACAAAATTCAGGAGACAAATATGCATTCTCCAAAGGTGCACCTGAGGTTCTCATGAAACGTGCAAAATACATTGACCTTGGATCTGGACCTGTGGATTTCACAGATGAGATGAAAGAGAGTATTTTGCAGACCGTGGGTACACTTGCTGATGATGCACTACGTGTTCTCGGTTTCGGGTACCACAAATTCTCAGCGGCAGTACAGAACATCTACGAATTGGAAGAAAATATTGTTTTCATTGGTTTGATGGGAATGATAGATCCTCCAAAGGTTGGCGTGAAAGAAGCAGTTGATTCATGTAATACCGCTGGTATTCGTGTAATCATGGTGACAGGAGATCACAAGAAGACGGCAATGGCAATTGCCAAACAGATTGGTATTGCTTCGGATAAATCCCTTGCAGTAGAGGGTGTGGAACTTGATTCTATGTCTGATGAGGAATTGGACCAGAAAATCTCTGATATCAATGTCTTTGCTCGAATTTCACCTGCTCACAAACTCAGAATTGTCAGATCATTGAAATCTCAAGGAGAAGTAGTAGCTATGACTGGTGATGGAGTGAATGACGCTCCTGCACTGAAAGGAGCTGACGTAGGTATTGCCATGGGATCTGGTACTGATGTCACCAAGGAAACTGCTGATATGGTGCTTGAGGATGATAATTTCACAACAATTGTCAACGCCATCGAAGAGGGAAGAGGCATTTACGACAACATGACAAAGTTCATTCGTTACATGCTGTCCTCTAACACTGCTGAAATCGTTGTTATTTTCCTTGGTATAATTATCGGATTACCGACGCCATTGATCGCTGTACAGATCCTATGGGTCAACCTTGTCACTGATGGTGTTCCGGCACTCGCTTTAGGTGTTGATCCCGCCAGTGAGGATATCATGTTACGACCTCCGAGAGATCCGGATGAGAGTCTACTATCGAAAGAGAGAGTAAATCATATTATCTTGTTTGGTTCATTTATGAGCCTCGTGACCCTGGGTTCCTACATTCTCTTCTATACCACAGATCTCTTCGGTACTGAAGGTGATCTGAGTAAAGCCAGAACCATTGCGTTTTCTATCCTCGGGTTTGCACAGTTTGCACATGCCGTGAATGTACGTGAAGATACAGCTTCCATTCTGAACCGGAACTTCTTCAAGAACCGCATTCTGATATGGACAGTTGTGTTCTCAATTATTCTGCAGGTATTTATTATTGAGGGGGATGTAATTCTCTCTGCAATATCAGGATCAGAGATTAATTTTCTAAGCTCACTATTCGGTACCACTCCCTTATCAGGCTATGAATGGCTGTATGTATCTCTGCTCGCATCCTCATTGGTCTTGTTTGCTGAAGGTTTGAAAGTAATTAAGAGAAATACTCGATTTAAGACAATCTGCTAATTTCCAATTTCATTCATATTTACTAATTGAGTGATATTGATCTCATCGTCTTTACCCTGTTCCATTAGGAAATACTCAGACATCACTCTCTCAATTTCACCTCGGTCCTGATGGATAACCTTGAAACCGAGATCTTTGTTTGCTCGGTCCATTGAGAATATCCAGTTTTTTCTGAACAAGGCGATCCTCTTTCTCAGTCCAAAGGGTTTGTTCTTTATGTTTGAAACGAAATCTCCAATCGCCCCCACACCATAAAGTAGCGAGTAAGGAATAGGAAAGGATATTGCATTCCCATTTCTTGCCTTGTTTACCATTTCCATCAGCTCATTCACCGATATCTCAAGTGATTGGATATTGTAGATGGTAGAGGGAGTTTGGTATCTTGAGCCTGCTAGGATGACCAGCCGCGCAATATCCTCTCCATGAACAAATCCAAGGAGGGGATTCCTTCTCCAAATCCTCGGAAGTATTCTACCTGGTAGACCGTCTATCAGACTTGGAAGGGTGTGTCTATCAACTTTTGGATCCCCGAAGATGAATGGAGGCCTTATTATCGTTGCTGATAATCCACGATTTGAATTGAGGATGAGATCTTCGGCAGCTGCCTTACTTTCCAAATATGGTCCAAATGGGTTGATTGGAGTCTCTTCCTTTACTGGATCCAACGAAGATCCTCCATACAAGCCAGCAGTCGATATATAGATAATCCTAGTTTTTCCCATCTCTTGCATAGCTTCGCAGATAGAACGAGTCCCCTCTAGATTTACCTTCCAATTAGTCTCCTCATCCCGGATCTGGACTGCAGCTGCGGCATGGACAACGACATCACAAGTGGCGATATACTCTGCATATGTAGAACGATCAAGGAGATCACCTACCACTATTTTGACTTCAAGTCGAGTCAAAAGATCAATCATATCTTGTGGGGACTGGTCGCGAACAAGGGCGATGACATTCAGTTCATTCCGCTTTAGTTCCCGTACAATACTGCTTCCCACCAGACCTGTAGCACCAGTGACGAACCAGGTATTTGCTTGAAAGCTGATCATGCGAGGCTTACTAATTGTGGTGGAAGAGAGCTATAAGGTTGAGTATCCAAGTACTTCTTCTCCGTGATTATTTTGAAATCTCTGTTCACTTTCAAGATGGTCCTCTCATCTATAAATAGAAAGTCATGTGACTTTAATCTGTGGAAAGTCAAGTGATTATGGAACCGAGAGGATACCAGAAAAAGATTCTTGACTATACGCTGTCTGGAGTGGATGATGGCTTCAATGTGCTTATTGAACTAGACTGTGGCCTGGGTAAACGCTTTATACAGTATTCCCTTATCCAGGAGACATTCAGCACAGCTAAAACTCTATTGATCCTACAGGCATCCACCTCTCTGTATGAGACATATAATTATCTTAAGAAACACCTTCCTCGAGCTGACATAGCAATTATCGACAGCCGGCTACCATCTAAAGTACGTGCATTGAAGTTGAAAGAGCATCGCGTGGTACTCTGTCTCCCTCAAACCCTTTCAAATACCCTAAAAATTGCACCTGACGCGATTGACGAATTTGAACTGGTAGTGATCAATGAAGTAGATCAGATCATCAAGAGAATGGGGATAGACAATTCCTTCAAGCAACCCTATCCCAAGCTCATGCCTTACTTCAGTACGAAAGTGATAGTTGGCATGTCAGGGACACTCAGGGATTCTCATTATATCTTGGATCAGGAACAGTTGAGAATAAAGCAAGAATTGAATTCTCTGCTAGAGCTCATGGGGCAAACGAAACTCATTACTATGGATATGTTAGGCCAATCGGATGTTGACGATCATATCTCGATGAGTGAAATAATTGCCACGGGAATAGAAGACGTACGGGTCGAGATGGTATCTGCAGAACTAGATTCTCACATCACCGAGGCCAAGGAACAGCTTCTACAATATATTAAGGAGGAGAATGAGGAACTCTACCAAGAGGCAAAACGCGATCTCTCCAAACTGTTCGGTCCCTTGCCAGTACCTCCTGGACTGGCTCAGAGATTTCACCGAGGATACCTTGTACGAAAGTATCTCTGGTCAATGACTGGGGAAAATGCATTCCACCATCTTGGTAATTATGGAGTTGATAGACAATATCTCAAAGATACACTACCACGGGTTCCAGGCAAATTTCAGGCCATTCCTCATCTGGTCAGATCGCATCACAAATCAGTGGTGCTTTGCAGTTATCTTGACACAGTGGATGTCCTCTCCAAGCTGATTGAAGCTGCTGGAATTAAGACCATTCAAATAACTGGGCAAGTACCTCATGCACAACGAGTAGAAGCTCTAGATGAATTCAGGAGTTCTGATGAACAGATGGTTGCAGTTCTCTCCAATGTGGGTGAGCGAGATCTTGACATACCTGAAGCGGAACTGCTTATTGTCTTTGATCTCATCAGGACGACAAAGACTGTCTATCAGAAACTCAAACGTTCTCGTGGCGGCGTTTGCAGGATCATGTTCTACAGTGGAACGAGAGAACAGCAAAAGGTATTATCCGTTCTACAAAAGATCGATGAGAAATATCCATGGTCAACTCAGATCCAACCGTCCGAGACCTATACTTTATCTGAATAGTATCAAATCACCGACTGAGTGCTAAATTGTAGGATAAATGAAAGATCACAACTTCTTGCCGATAATTGTTGAACGCGTGATATTATGGGAAATAAATCAAACTTATAAGTCCATCATGAATTAGGGACTTACAAAGGACGAGGGTAACATTTTTGGTGGACTATGGCAATAGTAATCCTATTGGGGGTAGGGAAGTTGCAATAGGTAATTACAGCGAATTAGAAGTATATCGGATGATGGTCGATAAGATATTACTGATGGATGAATCTGTTGAAATCAAGAGTCAATTGCTTGCGGATGCTGTACCAAACATCTCATATCTGATCTCACATCTCTCACTGTTGAAATCAAAGGGAGTAGTGAGTTATGAGGAGTACACTCAATTTAGTAGCAAATGTCTTCTCAAGGTCAACAAATCCTCTTCATCCTATGATCCCCTCTTCCTTCAGGAATGATTATTATGTCTGATTTCGAGGAGATGGCAACTCAAAGAGAAATGGAGGCTGCCAAGCTTACTGATCTTGATATCTGGAAGACAGTGGTAGAGAAAGCTGCTACCCTGGATGCAGAACCGTTCATCAA
>JAEOUB010000023.1 GCA_016839545.1 Candidatus Kariarchaeota archaeon
CAGCTATCGAATTCTACCTACTGATGATTGATCTCGTTGACGAAAGGCTCAAGGCTTTCAACCGCATCTTTCTGACCACTACCAAGAAGCTTGGCTGGCAGCTACTCGGGGGTACCTGAGTGGATCTTCAGGGATTTGTAGACACCTGCATCGATTTGCGGGAACGACTTCACGACCATGTGGAAACCATCAACCGGGAGAACCGCTGGCATCAGACAACATCGAATGGCTGGAGAATGGTTGAGGTTGTGGGACATATCCTGTGGTATGAGCACCAGATGATCCATTTACTGACTGAAAAGAACCTGGGAAACGATCCTCACTGGGAGCTGGATCATTCAGAGAGAAATATCAAAATAGTCCAAAACTACGCCAAATATACTCCTGACATGATTTGGGACGAATTTGAAACCGTTGGATCTGATCTAATCGCAGCACTGAGAAGCATCGATCCCGCAGAGCTTGATGATCCCGAAAAATTCGAAATGCCTCCCGACTGGAAACCCTATGATATCCTAGATCAGAACCTTGTGGGCCATTACCGCCAGCATCTCTCTGAACTCTGAAGATTGGGACAGTAAAACCACACAATGTTGAAATGATCGCAGTACTCTCATGCTTCATGGAAGGTAAACCCCCGTCTGAATCTGCCATTACTACCTATCAGCGAGCAATGCCCGCTCAGTCCAATCCTGGCTGGAGAAATGGAAATCTAGACCTGGGTGCCATCAATGGTGGTGCCATACTCAACCTGGTAGACAACGTTGCAGGATTAGTGGCTCTGCGTCACTGCCGTACACGAGTGGTCACAGCGTCTATTGATCAGATGGATTTTCTCAATCCTGTTCACGTGGGAGAGTTGCTAACCCTCAAGGCAAGTGTTAATTTCACAGGTCGAACATCGCTTGAGATTGGTGTCAGTATCGAGGTGGAGAACCTCTACACAGGTGAAAAGACCAAAACAGGAAAGGCATATCTCACTTTTGTGGCTATTGATGAATTTGGGCGTGCTATACCTGTACCTCCTGTGCTTCCAGAGACCGATATCGAGAAACAACGGTATGAAGAAGCTAAGACAAGACGAGCAGAACGGCTAGCGAAAAGAAATACAGAAAAATGATATGAATTGAGTAGTTTTATAGCCGTCAGTGATGCCACTCTTTTCTATGAGAAGGATCCATCTATTACTTCTAATTCTCTTATTTGTTAACCCAGTACATGCACAGCAGGGTGTATTCACACTTGAGGCTAATTCAGGACCTCAGGAAGTCTGGAAATCAGGAACTCTCCTGGGTGTTGAGGCACGGGTAATCATCACCAATTCAGGTGGATCCCTTGGTAGTGTCAGTGTGGAAGGGCTGAATATGACAGTTGCCCCCGGTGAGGAGCAGAGTTACGTTTCAAGTGCCATGCGAACTCTAGTGATCTATCTAGAGGATCCCTCAAAACCAGCATCAGGTACATTCCAGGTTATCATTGAGGAAAATACCTCTCTGGCATTTCGAGATCTTGGATTGCTTGGTGGACTTGTGATTCTGATCGCAGTAATTGTCGTTGCAGCAATTAGATCTCGAGATTAATATATTGAGTTGTTGAGCTTATTTGGCAGGTTCGCCTGTTTCTTCATCCGACTCGGGTACCTCCTCGGGTTCTTCCATGTCTGATCCTTCTTCAGTTATCTCCACTGGTCGGGGAAAATGGTCCTCAGCAAGATTGCTAACCACAATCACGTAGAAGATGAGCTGAATACCCACCATCAGCAGTGACAGCGATCGTGTTACCTGATCGAAATAGATCAGGTCTATCAGGGCTTTGAATACCGACAGTATAGATAGGCCCACTCCAGTTCTGAAGACATCCTCTCGCTTGGTATACACCCCTATGCTTGCGGTTATGATGGCAAGAGTGGAGAATAACAGGTTGGAGATAATCTCCTCGTAGAAGCCGAAGAACGTGGTGATAACGAACATCAGGCCACCGAGATACAGCAGTGATATCGAGAGATGATTACTGAATTCCAGGTACTCCAGTAGCACAAATGCAATGATCAGGGCAAGTCCCACAAAGACCAGTATACGGTTGTATTGCTGAAAGTTGAATACACGCTCATTGATAAGGAGAGCACCGAATTCCACCAGTATCACCAGAGTGACTGCCACAAATGACAGGGTCACAGGAGTGATTGCCCCGATATATGATACATACTTGCCACGCAGGGATGTCTCAAAGCCAAATGCCAGACTCGTACACACCAGCGTGATCAGCATGATCCACAGCGGCAGGAACTCTATCTGCATCAGGAATAGACCTGTAAAAGCAATATAGACGGCAAACAGAGAGTTGAGGCCCTCCTTAGGATTGAGAAGTAACCACGACACCAGCATGCCTGAGATAATACCAAAAAGCAGCATTGACTCAAAAGTGCTGTAGAAGGTGATATCTAGCAGAATACCATTCAGAAGGCTGACTAGTATTGCTCCACCAAGGATGAGTGATACCATGAGTCGATCTGAGAGATAATGTCTCAGGAATGTCTGGATCTGTCCTGGATAGAGGATCACTGCAAAGAGAGCAACCAATGCGATCAGATTGTAGGTACTGGAGACAAACATCAACACTATTGCATTGATGGCTGTAAGCCCTGTGAACGCAATATCTAGACGGGGGTCCCCCTCCTTGACAGTGAAGTTCTCCCAGAGTTGAATGAGACCCAGCAGGACCCAGGGAAGGTAATAGAACTCCAGCTTGGTGAACAGGATTGGCAGTGCAAAAAGCAACGCAAAACTCAGCAGACGTAGGCGAGAAGAAGTACCTCTCAATCGTGTAACCACGATTTGTATTGTCAGAATTGTCATTACTGAGAAGAAGACCACCTGTTGGACCTCCTCGTAGATGTTGCGCTGCAGGTAATTGAGCGCGTAGAGTACTGCCACATACCAGCTGAGCTGAGCCAATTCTGAAGACTCTGGAACGGTCAGGACCAGATGTCGTACAACATGAAATATGGTGAACAGAGCAAGTACAGCCATCATCACATACAGTTCAACATCGACAGACATGAAGATCCCAGCCTCTGCCGGTGCCACATCTCGCAAAACGAGTGCAGCAACAAACAAGACAGATCCGGTAGCCTGATCGTCCACCACATCAGACTCTAGGAAGAGATAGATTGCAGCGGAGGCAAGCAGAAGAACCACCAAGTTGACGACTGTATTGTCGACAGCCTGAGCCAGGATTAACACCGGCGGTGATAGGAGAACCAAGAGGTTCAGACTCAGATCGGGGACCTTTCGGGTGATGAGGTAGGCTATGGCAATCACCTGTATTACGGTTACCATCCACTGGTACAGAATGTCCTGAGCCAGTACAATGGCTGCCAAACCCGGTATGGTGATCAGAAGCGATGTTGTCAGACTGTTCCTGCGTAGAAACTCGTTAATTGCAATATGTGCTGTAAGATTGAGTGGAAGGAGTATGATCAGCTCATAGGATGCCAGTAAGAAGAACGAGGTGGTAGCTGCCAGCCATACCTGGTAGTAAGGAATGAGAGCTGTCAGATCTCCGTACCTGTAATAGCTCAGTGCTATGTGAGACACCAGTGCCAGGATCAAAACCCAATACAGCAATGCAATTTCGACCCTGAGGAAGAAGAGCACGGCTACTCCACCCAGAACCACAGCTGAATTGACAATCATACTCTCTCTCAGCTGTTCTGGAGCAGCAGTCACTGCAATTGGAGACAGAAACACAAGGAACACCAAAACCAGTGAGGTGATCACCTGACCTGAAAGGGAGAAACCCAGCAGGGCAATGATCAAAATCACGTAGATTGAGCTGTAGGAACTTGATGGTGCAACGACATCCATAGCCTTGTCCATGGCCTTGGTCTCCTCACGGGTGACAAGACTGTAGCCCATCCACATGAAGACGAACAGGGATGTCAGAATCTCAGGTTGAGGAGCCAGTAATCCACCGTTGGTGATTGTGAAAACCAGAGCTATCTGTGGGAGCAATAACGCTCTCTCAAAGAGGTTCTGACCACTGACCACGATCTGTGGCAAGCTATTACGATACAGATAGAGCAGAGCTGGGAGAGAGCCTATAATAATCAGAGATGTGGTGAACAGATAGGTGGAATTGACAACTGTTGATTGGAACAGGGTGAAAAATTCAAGGGGTATAGTCCAGAACAGGATATAGATTGACTTGGATTGGAAAATAGCAATGTGACTTGCTAAGATAACCAACAACATTGTCAAGGAATAGAGCAACCGGGAATAGTAGTCTGAGCCCCCAAAGGAGATGAGACTGACAAACCCGAGATAGACTGATCCTAATTGCCAAGCAGAACCATATAATCCCAAGGGGCGGTACATAGGCAGGTAGAGCCCAATCAGGAAAAGCAACATGGTAACTCCCAGAAAGCTGTAGCGTGTGAGATCTGAGCGAAAGGCGATATCAAACAGATAGGTGATTGACAGGATCAACACCTCTCCTGTTACGACAATAAGCAATTTGCTGATGTCGTTAAGACGCTGACGGATGACTACCACAAGTCCCAACAGGAAGAGCAGAATACCCACTGCCAGCATGCCGTAAATGACCTGCTCCAGGTTAATCTGCTGGAGTAACGGACTGAGCAGGCTCAATACTGCAAGAATTATGATGAGTAAACCGGCAAGTCCCAAAAATGTGATCAGGGTCTCGCGATCAATTGCTTTGGCTCTATCTGTGATGCTTGGTCTCTGCACTGGGACGGGAAGTTCCCTACCACAGTTAACGCAGAAAATCATCGTGTCGATATTGCCATATCCACACCCAGAGCATTTCTTCATAATTACACCTGTGGAGTCTCTCCATAGCGTCGCATGAAGAGAACAAAGATCACGACAGCCATTACAGAGAAGACTGAGATTACGCCAAGCGAGAGATCTAGACCAGGAGCCAGTGAGACGGTGACGGTGATAAACATCCAATCAGTGAACACTCCCTCACTACTAAGTGAGAGGAAGTAGTCATAGCTTTCTGAATCACCACTAGGGCGTTCTGGAGTGAGTTCTACTGTGATACGTTGTGTTTCTTCCTCACCCTGGATAACCTGACCATGCACAATGTCATCATCTAGAGAGATGACAAGATTGGACGACAGGCTTGAGGGAACCTGTACATCTAGATCAAAGACGAGCTGATCCCGAAATTCTAGGGTTCGTGTATAATTGGCCAACGAGAACAGAGGCAGTGAACTCATCGAGTAGATCATCATGAGATTGTCCACGGTTGAGATACTAGCGCTTGCCTGATCTCCTCCACGATCTAGACTTGAGAAGAAGTAATAATCATCTCTGAAGTAGTTGCTAATTGTTCTCCATACAGCCAGCAAGTTCAGCCTTGCATCTTCATCACCAAGGTTTGCCAGCCGTAGCAGTAATTGCAACAGAAGTGCATGGGAGAAGAGCGATTTGCTCTGCTGGACGGGAGATCCATCCTCCAGTGTCTCAAAATAGCCACCGGTAACCCCAATATCATAGAAGTCCTGCTGGATAAACTGCATGGACTGGTTCGCTTTGTTGAGATAGGTTACATCATTGGTGTCCCTGTAGAGATTCATTGCCAAGTTGGCATAGAGAGCAGTATTTCTAAGTGTGATCAGGTCATCAGAGAAGCCGTTGAAAATCCTGGTATTGATCCCACCGTCCTCAGTTCGGGCATTGGTATCAACATAGTCAAAGATCTCCTCGGGTTTGTCTGAAAAGAGATTGAACACAGGAGATTGGCTCTCTGTGATAATGAAAGCAGCCATGAGGTTGGTGTAGACAGTGAACACATTGGATGAGGTGGTACGATCCACACGTAGCTCCTCCACAAAGCCAATATCATTGGAAAATGACTCCAGCTGGAACTTGACAAAATCAGACCGTTCCTCCTGGATTTTTCGTGCCAGTTCATCTTCAGGATCTATCCTTTCAGACAGCTCAGAAAGCCCCCAGGCAATGAGAAAGTTGTCTATCACACTCCGGAAATTGGAGGTGATCTTAGATCCGGAATCATAGTAAGTGGCGATCAGAGGATACCTTGGATCATTGAGTGAAGTTGCCAGAAAGTCACTTACAGCCTCTGCAGTGTCTAGAAATTCGGTATCACCGTAGAGATCAAAGAGCTTGACAAGGGTTGCAATTGACAATCCGCTTGTGAGGCCTGTGTAGATATCTGATCCAACATTAATCGACTGGTCAATACTACCGTCATTGTTGACAACCTGGTCAAAGAAACGGGTGAACAGGTCCTCGTAGCTGGCAGACCTTTTCTCATCTCGAGTTACCTCGGCTGCAACTCCCTGGGCTGAGAGC
>JAEOUB010000213.1 GCA_016839545.1 Candidatus Kariarchaeota archaeon
ACCTCATTGATCTTCGAGGTCATTAACTACCAGGAAATCACTCAGAGAATGATCTGGCAGGTATTCCAGCTGAAGAATCTTGATCTGATCCGGGAGCTACTGGAACTGACCGAAGGAGAACAGCTATTACCCACCGAGCTTCTGGACTGGGTTTTTGAGGATGAGTCCAATGAGGACATCCAGTACCTCCTTGGCTACAAGTACTGGTTGCCATTGCAATACGTGAAGCGTTTCCTGTTCGAATCAGACAATGCTCAGGAGATCCTCTACTTCATTGAGTACCAGGCTCTTGACCGGGAGACTATTGAGGAATTGCTGACTAAGGATTATCTTGAAACTCTTCTCAAGAGAATGGAATCACGATTGCAACCTGAATTCAGTGTACAGGACCACTCCTACACAAAGATGTACCAGATCTTTCTGGACAAGCTCCTGCAATTCCACCATCTTCCCGATACAATCCTTGAGCAGCTCTTTTTGATCAGGGGGTACTGGCCTGCAATCTTTGAGATGCAAGTCCTCTCCGCGTACTGGATCATGTATGTGTTGAAAAATCAGGACACTTTCTTTGACGAGTTGTATAATCTACTGGATCATCAATTGCTACCTGATGGGGCTAAGGACTATATTCTTGCAAATAACCTCAGTCTCTCTCATTCTCTCGTTCGCATGCAGTCTCTGAATGCAGAACAGCGAGAAGTGGCGCTATCCACAGGCTATGAAAATGTGATAACAGGTGTATTAGAGTATCAGCATTATACTGACAAGGAACGTGCCGAACTTATGCTTCGATTTCCAGAACATCGGGGGCTCCTGCAGAAGAACCCACAAACAAGAAAAAACGTAACTGCAAGAGAGAACCGGATAAGACGAAGAAAATGGTACCTTGACCAGAATACGGTGCCTAAACAATAATACCTGCAAAGAGCCCGAATAGTCCCCAAGACAGCAAAGTAATGACTAACAGACCTACCAGATCGAGAACTATTCAATTACAAAGATTTTGGCAACAATGATACTGCCGGTTGATTTTGATCAGTTATGGCTTTTTTGCAATGAAAAAGACCCTGTCCTCCTCATCCGGAGACATAATAACCTCTGACAGATCCAGCTCTTTCGTGTTTCGTACGTCAGTGAAACCAGTCTCCTCAAGTACCTCTTTCACTTTCAAATAATCGTAGACTGTGTTAGACATAGTCTCATCGAACTTGCGATACATCTCAGTGCCTTCCTCTCTGAAGAAACCATAGACACGGGTATAGGCTTTTTTGTCCTTGTGATTGTACTTGCCATGCATTATGAAGATAGTATCTCCATGATCCTCAAAATCAACAAATTCCCATTTTTTCAGCCCCTTCTCAGAGTTCAGGTCGAAAATGAACAGACCACCTGGAGAAAGTGCTGTATAAACCTGGTGAAAACAGGACTTGAGTTCATCAACCGAGGCTAGATGATTCAGCGAGTCGAATGTGGAGACAACCATACCAACTTGTCTATCAAGGGTGAAATCAACAGCATTGCCCACCTCAAAACTTGCATTACCTCTATCGATTTCCTCTTGGTTACGCCTTTGGGCAACGGTGATCATATCTGGTGACAGGTCAATTCCCACTACACCAATTCCTGCCTTGAGAAAATGGCCCGAGAGTCTCCCGGTGCCACAGCACAGATCTAGCACTCTGAGACCTCTTGTTTTCTCGTCTAACCTCGCGTGGATCTCGATTATCTGTGGTGCCACAATATCAAGGAACTCAGTCCAGTAGAGGTTGTAGACCTCAGCAAAGATGTCACCATAGATATTGAGTGGATTGACCATGATCTTCTTTCAGAGATGTTGGATAAGTCTCTTTCAATCCATGTTTCCACGGTTGACCCGTTTTAATCTCAGGCTACGCGACATCCTTTCTTTCCCGGAAAACTATTAAAGAACGATACTGAGTAATTGCTTGCGTGTCTCATCGGCTTCAAGATGCTTTATCCAAAAGTTGGGAATATATCGATTCGGGCAAGTTAGATCTCGCAGAGTCTGAGATCGCTGATATCGAGGCGTCTGAGAATGCTGATCAGTTTAAACAGGGAATAGATCTTCTCAAAGTACTGTATTACCTCGAGATTAGACAACCTGAACAGGCAAAGACTCTGTTAGATAATTACCTGCTCCAGCTTGACGATCTGCCAACTCCACTTCAGCTCGAGATCCTCAATCTCGATTCCAAGATTAAGATTCATCAATCTGAATTTATGAAAGCTGAGAGCACCCTTCATCGATTGAATGAAAAATTAGCGAAGCAATCCGATTCGGAAAGAAATATGCAGGCACATATTCATCCTGACTCTAAAAATGCACTTGGTCTCGTCCTCGCAAGTCAGGGTGACTACCAGGCAGCAATAACTGCATTCGAGGAGGCTACCATGGGTTTCAGAAAACAGGATCGTTATCGACAGCGAGCCATGGCGATGTTCAATCATGGTAAGATTCTCAGCATGCTCGGTCAATTAGACAGAGCGACTGCCCTTCTTGATGAGGCATCTATAATTTTCAAGGAGATCCAATCACACGAGAGCTTATCTCATACCTATGATGCACTGATCGAGATCCAGAAATCAAAGGGTGATCGGGATGCCCAATACACCTATGCCCAGTTGAAGCAGAACCTTAAGGACAAAGTCGAGTTTGAGAAGATGAGACGACAGGGCATTCAAGAACGTGAGACACTACAAAGTCAACTCTCTGATGCAAATGATAAGATCAAGGAACTGGAGGAGAAGATATTTTCCCTGAAATTTGAGGTTGATGCCACCACTCCGGTTTCAGACTCCAAATCTCTACTCTCAGAAATTGATCGTCAGAAATTGGACTCGTACGATGGCCTGGAACAGGAGCACGAGGAGCTCAAAGCCAAACACCACAAGCTCTTCATGGATAAGGATGAATTGGAACATGAGATCAAGTCCTACCGTGAGCAACTCGACAAAATTCTTGAGCCCAAAAAGGAGTTGGCACAGGAGCGATTTAAGAACGAGATGCTTTTGGCAGATATTGACGATCTCAAAAAAGAGTTGGAAGAAATGAGTAATAACCCCGGTGATTCAGAAGAGGTAGAGAACCTGCAGAAAGCAAATGCAGACCTTACCGCAAAAATCTCCTACCTCGAAGAGGAGAGACAGAAACTCGAGGCAGAAATAGAGAGTGCCATTATCCAGACAGAGGAGCAAATGGAAGAAAAATTGAAAGTAAAGGAGGACGAGATCTCCAAACTTCAGAATGACATATCTCAGATGCTCACCCAGAAAAGTAACTTGGAGAATGCTCTTTCTGAATCATCAGAGCATGAATACCGGATTATGGATCTTGAGGGACAATTGGCTGCGGCCAAGCGTGCACAGCCAGTGGCAAATAGTGATGAACTTGATGCACTCCGTGCCAAAGTAGCTGAACTCGAGAGACGTCCTGCAGTAGCAGATACAACACAGTTGGACATAATTCAACAAGATCTCAATGTTGCAAAGCAGAGGATTGATGAGTTGCTCAAAGAGTTGGAAGCTACTAAAACAGATGCGGAAGCACTGAGGGGTCAACAAGTATCACTTCAACAGGAAATCTCTACCAGTAAAGGAGATCTTGACCGTTTGAGATCTGAACAGGGATCCCTAGAACAGGAACTATCAAAAGCCCTCACCGACCTGCAAACTGCAAATCAAAAAGTAGAGCAATTGGAGTCAGAGCTTGAAGAACTTCAGAAAGTACCAGAACCGGAGCCGGAACCCATACAGGAACCCGAAGTAGTTGAAACAGAAGCTCCCGAGCCACCTCAGCAGAATCTCTACACTCCATCATTTACCTCAAGTTCCCGAAATATGGATTTGGAAAGTCTCCTGGCATCGGACAAGCTGATAGACTATGTCTTTACTCGATTGAAATCAATGCAAAGCGTCAATCTCCGTATTCTTGCTATGCAGGCCGGAGTCTCATCCCAGAAGTGTAGGGATGCCGTGGATCAGCTGGTTATGACAGGAGCAGTTGCTTTCAATCCTGAGACCAATATCGTCAGTATTCCATGAGACTTTAGACAATATACAGTTTCTTAAGGTCATAAGATCTCAGATAATCATGAACCCCACAATCGAGCAGATGTTTGCACATCGCAGTATACGGTCATTCGATCCAGATTTTATCATACCTCGCAAAGATTTGGATCTCATTGTAGAGGCAGGTCAACGTGCTGCAACATCCTGTTCTGGACAGATGTATACCATTATCGAGATTTCTGCAGAGAAACGAGATGAGATTTTTCCACTGTGTGGAAGTCAGGATTATGTCAAACAGGCAAGTTACTTCTCGGTGATTTGTGTTGATCTCAATCGTCTCCACAGAATAGTTGAACTGTCTGAAGGGACTAATCAGAATTGGCCCATCGCAGGAATGATGATAGGCATTTTTGATGCGGGATTGATGGCACAGAATATGGTCCTCGCAGCGGAATCAATGGGGTATGGCACTTGCTTCTGTGGCTCATGTGGTGATAGACCTGAAGAGATAGCAAAAGCCCTGAATTTGCCACCTCTTGTAATGCCTCTCACGGGTCTGGCTATTGGTAAAGCAACTGAAGACCCACCGGTACGTCCACGATTACACTCTTCACTTGTTCATCATCGAGATATCTACAAGGATTATACAGAAGATGAGTTGAATGACGGAATTGACAAGATGGATCGGCAGCTGCAAGATGAGGGTTACTACCAGAAGTATTCCAAGCGTGATCCAGGATTTGGCTGGAGGAATCACATGGCTGGTAAATTTGGTGGAAAATGGTTAAACATCATCGAGAAACGCAGAATTCAGGTACTCAAGGACCAGGGATTTATCAAAGACTGACACAGCGCATTGATGAAAACCTCCGTAGACTTATAAGGTTGAGTCCATTTCTCTATCTATGAAACTTGGTGACGTGACGCAGATTATCCTGTATGTCAAGGATATGGCAAAGTTAGTGGAATTCTATAGAGATGGATTGGGTTTGGAAATCAATTTTCCTATCCAAGACGATTACAGCGAGGAAAGTTGGGTGGCATTCAAGACAGGTCGATGTACACTGGCGTTGCATGCAGGAGGTGATGGGCGAGTCTCAGATCATAGTCCCAAGTTCACCTTTGAGGTAGATGACGTTGATAAAGCTATGAACTTACTTGACAGCAGAGGAGTGGCTGTGGGCAACAAACGAGAGGCATATCCAGGATCATATGTCGCACACGGTAGAGATCCTGAGAGGAATGTATTTTTTATCCAATCTCATCCTCACTAGTCTATCAGATACCTGATCCTTTCCGCAACAGTACCTGACTCTTTGCGACGTATCCGACCGAGTACAAAAGAGGTAAGAAGAGTAGGACTGGAGATAAATCTTGATCTTTTCTCTGCCCGACGATCATCGTCATAGATCAGCTGATCCTTTCGATCCCAGTTCTCATGCAGATCCTTGGCAAATCTCCAAGCATCAAGTCTTGCCAATTTCATCGAGAAATTGATAAGGGCATCGTCAAATTTTCCAATAATCCTCTGAATTGGTCCCAGGGGTTTCCAGATCTGGATCAAATCCTCTGTCACCTTGTCTACCAGAGACGCCAGCAGATCGTTTATCCGATTAAAGTCAGTTTTTAGATCCTCGATGTCGGATCCTTGCATGACTTCGGCGGCAGCAATGCCGAGGTCTAAATTAATGTGGGCGTTCATGCCCAATAACAATTGCTGCAACACTGTAAGCTTGTTCCGTCTGGCCTCATCAAAGGCGTATCTCCAGACCTCACTGCATTTCTCATTTCGAGTGTATTGTTTGTAGGCGTCAAGATACCTACGGGCAAAGATGACGTCCAGTTTCTCCATCCGGGGATCGTCATCGAATTTGCCTTCATCGATCGCCGATCTCACTTCTTGAGTTACCAGTCGATACAATGCTGGAAAATATCCCATGGCACTGTTTGTCTTGATTGAAATGTCGATAATCGCTGACATTTCGTCAATTACCTGATCTATAGCACGCTCACTCACAGACTTGATTTTTTGTCTCCCTATTTCAATCTTGGTTGCCTACAATGAAACTTGACACAGCTTGAAATTTTTCAAGGCACTCAGAGTTTATATCAACCAACCTGAGACACCTTGTATGGCAACTGGGACGGCATCTAACACCACGTTCACTTTTCCGTGGATCCTTTCAAAACGCAGGGATCTGCTGTTCTACATCGGATCAGCACTTGTTGGCTGGATCTACGTGGCAATCGTATTCTTCAATCTACCTGCTATCTCACGAGTAGCCAGTCCCACAGGCTATACCCTGTTCTCCATTGGGTCATTTGATCTCACTCTCGAGTGGGTTATCATCCTCTCATGGGGTATCCTGTTTGATGCACCTCATCTGTTTGCCACTCTTGCCCGTACTTTTTTCGATGGAGAGGAGAGACAGGTACGTAGAAAGGAGCTGAACAAGAGTTGGCTGTTCTTTGTCATTGGACCGGTTTTGATCCTTACACCATATCTCATTGGATTGGTGGTTCCCCTGTCTGAATTTGTACTGGGGCTAGGTGCGATGATATTTCTGGTTGCTTTCCGTCTGTGGGCCTACTACCATGTGGTGAGGCAGCACTGGGGGTTCTACAATCTCTACAAACGAAAGAATGGTGATCCCTCAGACAAAGCACAACTCATTAACCGAGTGGATTACTGGTTCTTCCAATTTAGTCTCTACCTGCCCCTAATTATGTTTCTGACAGCCGATTACTACTTGCAGATACCATCATCAGCATTCCCGGATATTGGTCTACATGCAGATCTTGGTGGTGGTGCAAGTATCGCAACAATTGTCAATCCAATAGTATCAACTTTGTATTTCGCAGCAATTATTGGCTACATCTTGTTCCAATTCTATTTCTGGAGGAGTGAAGGTTCACTGAATGGGTCCAAGTTACTGTACATGGCTCTGGTTGTGCCACTCCATTTTGTGGCATTCTCCCACCCGATCATAGTACTGTTCCTCACCCCAATTGTGACCGTGGGGCACAATATCCAGTATCATCAGATCGTCTATGAGTACGGGCAGACCAAGTATATTCGGACAGAGTCAAAAGATTCGTGGGCCAAGAGAATATTCTCGTCGTTCTGGATCTATGCAGTTTTTGGTCTGATTTTCACTTTTCTTCTGTACCGTGGGCCCTGGATCGACTGGTTGGGATCAACTGTTTCTTCTAATCTCAACGGTTTGGTCCTCAATTCAGTAGGTATGATGGCTGGTATCCGTGATTATGAATCTCTCCGGCTTGGTGAGCTGATATTCGGTGCCATTTTGCTGGGCTGGGCGATGCAGCACTACTATCTCGATGCCAAGATCTGGAGAGTCTCCAAAGACGCAATGGTACGTCGGAATCTCAACCTCAGCGACTAATTTATCCCCTTGTCAATCTTAAAATGGGAACACGCTCATAGTACTTCATGAGTAGTCCACTGCTATTACGGGTTGGTGTATACGGACTTCTTCTATCTCCTATAGGTTGGATCCTGTCTTTCTTAGCGGCATTAGTATTTGCGTGGGGTGGTGATCCACTACAGCAGCCTGTACTGGTCACTCTTGCAGGATTGATAGCGGTCTGCCTGTTTGTCGGGCTATTCAGCCTTGCTCAGCTAATGACAGAATCATTGATTGAAACGTCCATTCAAAATACAGTTGCGTTTCTGTTTCTGATCATCGCCATCTCACTTCTTGATATTCCTCTTTTGATCTGGATCCCACCTCTGGTCCTGGTTTTTTTTATCTTCAGTAAACTCACAGCATCAAATGGAACAATACTCGGTCTCGGATACGTGAGTTTCAACCTGTTGTGGCTTTCGGAGATGGTACTCTATTATCCTGTTTTGTTCTTTCTTGGAATTGAAATATCCTCAAATCTGTTACACACTCTTCTTACAATTCAAATTCTGATCTCTCTAGGTAAGCATATTATTCTTGAATACCGAAATTCCCAACAGCCGGAATAATGTCTTTGTCTTCTCATCCATCTCGGTGTCTTCAGGAAGTTTGAGGTACTGGAGCTGGTTGAATAACTCTGCAATCTGCGAGGAGTATGCAGGGTTGATACTGAGTTGAAAACCTGACAGGTCTAGGAAATAGAAATTCGGTGTTTGCGTGTAGATCCGGAGGTTGAAGCTCACATCAGTGTCTGGTGTGGTCACCCTCACCTTCCTTATTTGAGGTGACATGAAATGGATATCCAGAAAATCCATTGGAGGCTCAGAGAATTCAAGTGATAGGAGTTGCAGTTTCTCATTTGTTACCAGATTACCCACTTCTCTTATAACACAGTGATTTATGGAGAGGATAATCACCTGTTTAGGAAGTGCCCTATCATGTATTCTCAATATATCACTATCTGCACACTGCAGGATGAATTCAGCATCTACCTCGTCAAAAACTGAGAGCGACTCAAGCTCACTCTTGTTGAGACTGATTATCGGTGAGGTTTGGCTCACTCCCCCGGTATATTCCTGACCATGAATGAATAATCTACTACCTAATCTGAACGAGGAATGGATGAATTCAACCTGATTAATTGCCTCAGGAAGGATTAGCTTGGCATCAATAAAGTGGCATGATTCAAAATCAAGGTTGAGATCAATCAGCTCATTCGTATCGATCAGAGGGGAGAAATCCACTGTCGTTCCCTCTACAACCAGGTTCTCAATTCTGATGAGACAAAATTCTTTTTCAGAATAGAGTATTATCCGGAAATTGAACCCATACGAGTCTTGCATTCTTTGCAATTGCTGTGTGAATTCCTCCCGGTCCATACTATAGTAGTGATAATCCGGGATATTAAGGTAGTTGAATCGGAGACCTACAGTTTTCGTCTTAGAACTGGTATAAGAACTACAGGGGCAATGAATAACAGGGAAACAGGAGTTTCCTCTGTCGTGGTAGACTGTGTGTCAGAGGTTGCCTCTGAGGTTTGACTATCTGATGTCTGGCTATCTGATGTGTCAGATGTAGAACTGGCGTCTGCAGAAGTAACTGTAACAGTTGCACTGTCAAACGATGCATCTGCCTGACCTGGATACCCGTTGTCGCGGAACTCAATTTCCACAGTATACTGACCAACAGCTAGTCCGTCAACATTGACGACGACAGCTACATCATCCTGCCAGCTCTCTTCATTGTGATCTTCCATTATTTCTCCATCCAATCTAACGATGTAGACTGTGGGATTATCATTTGATTCGTGTGCTCTGGCTGTCCATGACAGAGTGTTCCCTGTGCTCCCTTCAACATACGAGAGATCATCTGGTGCAGAGTCAATACGTGGGGGTATGTGTATCGAAGCGCTGGTCGACGTGACCAGAACAAGTACAAAGAGGAGTGAAATGATTTAGTCTTCACAATTTGCGTTTGTGGTTATGATACATAAATGGTTGTGAGGTGCCTTTTTTCTACTTGGTATCGACTATTGAAACTACTTTTCCGTCATCAGAGAAT
>JAEOUB010000214.1 GCA_016839545.1 Candidatus Kariarchaeota archaeon
CCTGTATCTATCCAACCCCAACTTTTCAATCGTAGAAGGTCAGTTTGCATTACATGAATAGAGACCTCCTCCTGATCTATCTGTATATCAACTATTTTATCCTTCATCTGCACGTAATCAGAAATACCATTATCCAGTAGTCTCTGTTCTATCTCTGCAAATTCCTCTGCAATCACAGGATTTTCTGGTATTAGGTAAATCTCTGCTGATGGATTGTCTATAATGCTCGCAAACTCTCCAATTTGGATAAGAAATCCTGAGAGTAGCATATGAGTAGATAGTACCAAAGTAAGTCCGATTGATAATATTACAATTGCCCTGAGAGTTCGTCTTCTATTTCTCAGAAAGTATCTGTAAATAAGTAATCTCAGATGTTGTTCCATTGAACTTCCTCACTTAATTGCTTGATATTTCCGCTTGGTATTCAGTTGTTGTACCCTATTTATCAATATAGAGGCGTAGATCCCCAAAGTGAACAATATCACATAAATTGAAATAAATAACATAACTGAAACTGTTTGTAATGAGAAATTGTTATTCAGGATTAGTAAGGCCTGAAGAATTAGGAATGCCATCATACCCAAACTGAACTTGATGGGATTATACTCTGCAATGATTTGGATATTTACGTTCCAAGCTCGAAGTGCATAGTCGATCGCTCCTGCCATGAGCCTTGATTCCCCACTTACCCGTTCTTTGAACTCTATTGGGATCTCACCTAGTGAGAAATTGTGTTTCGAAGTTTCAAATAGCATTTCTTGAGTATAGGTGAACTGTCCCCTGAAATTAATATGAGATGCGAAAACATCCGTAAAGCATCTAAGGCCGGTTTGTCCATCAGAAATTGGTATCCCAGTGATATAGGAGAGCGTTTTAGAAAAGATCCAATTGCCAAATCGTTTGGTAATCTTCATTTTCTCAATTGAGCCTTTGAGTCGACTTCCCATGACAATATCATAATCTGAATTTTGGAGAATTTTTACCACATTTTGGAGATCTTTCTCCGTATATTGCATATCCGCATCGTAGATCACCATCGACTTGTATCCTTTAGACAATGCAAAATCTATGCCATTCATGATACCCTGTGCTAGTCCAAGATTCTTAGTATGGTGTATAACATGAGTCGCAAATTCCCTCGCCAGTGCCAAAGTTCCGTCCGTTGATCCATCATCAATTACCAGGACTGCTCCTGCTGTTTTTCCAATCGTTATTGCTTCTTCAATAGTTTCAGCTTCATTGTATGCTGGGATCATCACGAGGTTTGTCTTCTTGACGATATCAATTTTGGTCAATTCATCAACGAGCCCCTCTTCTAACAGTGCAGCATCGTTATTTACAAATAGCAAACTCAATCCTTCCAGAATTAGTATTAATCCTACCGAAATTAGTAACAAGGTCGTCTGGAAATCCAAATAGATACTCCTGAAGGGTATACCCGGAAACAAACGTCTAAATTCATCCAAGGCTTCGAATACAGTATCTGGGAAGAAGATTATGACAAAGTGGTTCAGTAATGAAAGGAGTATAAGTAAAACGAAAATGGATTTGGATATTGGTCGAAATACCCGTCTTACTCTTTCCTTTGCCATCTAGTCTCTGTCTTCAGTTATGGTTTATTAGTATTGTAAATATGGGCAAGAATTTCCAAAGGTGATAGTCAACAGTATGATCATTTTTGCTTCTTTTGCGGGAAGTCAACGCGATAAGCATACTATTCATAAACAGGAATCAGACTGAGAAGACATGCTTCATTATCAGATACTGCAAGTACTGATAATTCTAGCATTTGGGAATTTTCTGACTCCCTATCTTTCTAAGAATCTAACCAATACTAATCTGAGGGTCATAAAAGCCATCACCTATGGATATGCCTCACTTATCATTCCTGTTGTTCTTGCAGCTCTGCTATTTGATTCTCCATTGCGACTAGTGTTCTTTTTACATTCAATATTTGGGATACTACTTCTTCTATTTTACACTCTACAAGCTCTCCAGAACATGCATAAATACTACTGGAAAATATCAACTCTCATTAATCAGATGGGTCTACTAGATCTCCTTTTGGTACTTTTATTCATCGGCTATGGGTTCTTACTGATCATGTATGATCTAAGGGGATACGATGCTCTCCAGTTCTACATACCCAATGCATTTTACTTCTTTCTCGAAGATGACATCCCTGTTGGCTTGAATCCATTCACTTTCTTCCCTACCTTCAAACCGCCTGCAAATGTCATAATACTTATGCAAGGCCTCTATCTTGCAAGAGATTTTACTGCTAATCTACACATACTATTACTTATTCTTGGAACCTCACTCCTTATCTATGAAGGTTGTAGAGAGATCGGTCTCAATGACTACCTTGGCAAATTGGGTGTCATCGCTTTCCTTATCCTACCATTTACTTTCTTTCTCATGTTTGAATATGCTTACTACCAGGAGCCCCAAATCATGTTTTTTTATTCAGTTGCAATATTTGGAGTCAACAAACTAGATAAGGATGGTATGCCTGCTCTGGTCGCAATTTCCTCGTCTCTCGCAATTCTTTCAAAAATGTCTGGATACTCTGTGTTTCTGCTTATCTTTCTTGTGATGAAACTTCCATCAAACTATCAGCGTGCCCAGATCGTGGTGTTCGTCTTGATGGGTCTACAATTACTTAGGAAAGGTAGTGTTAGATATATCTTAAATTTTATACCTATTCTTCTTTTCCTCTTTATCTACCTCTATCTCGTACTTAGAGAACCGGATGTAGAAAAGAAGATCGCTGAACAGATACTGAGAATTCTGCGATGGCCGTTTCTTGTTGGGTTTATTTGGCTAATCTTCATGCTGCAGATTCAAGAAATTGATACATTTCTTATTGATACATATTTGAAATCAGGAACTTCGATCTCTTTCACATTCAACTCACTAACCCCCTTTGCAACGTTCATTGAAAATGGTATGGGAGTCAATTTTATCTCATCCTTTCTCTACATCGCTATAGGGACCCTGTTCAATCCAATCCTTTTCCCATTTCTAATTGTGGGACTAATCTCTAACACCACCCAACACTATTCCAAATGGTTTATTCTATTCTACGTGATTTGGTTCTCGTATTTCGGTACTACCTCTGGAAGGTATCTAGCTCCATTGATTGTCCCATACATAGTAATTTGCATGCAAGGCTTGTCAATCGCAGTCCAAAAACTTGGATTCAATTCGAAAAATCCATTCCCTCTATTCATAATTGGCACCAATGTAATATTTGTACTTCCAGCCCTTCCTTTACGAATTCTTCTCCTCCAGCAAAATATTCGGTTCTATTCCTACTATGAAGCTTTGATAGTCGTCCTCTCATTTATGATACTCATCCTGATGTTGTATTATAAGATCTCAAGAGTACCAATAATCCAATCAAGGAAATTCAGGTCAATCTTTTTCATCTGTTCAATAGGTTTGGCCCCATTTGCGTTAATATTCTCAGGAACGGTTATCACAGGCTTTGATCGAGATGAATTCAATGAGGAATACAATTACATTTCGAGACCACATTATCAAGAATTGATTGATTATCTAGTACAGATTGACATTGATTTAGATGCTAGATTTGTAACTCTAGAGACACCAGGGTTGGGATATTTCATACTCCGCTCTGTTCTTGACCTTGGTATACTGTCTACTAGTGCCAATGTCTCATCTCGATTGCTATCATCTAATCAAACTACTGTCATTGAGTTTCTTGATGAGAATAATTTTGAGTATATAGTAAGCTTGAACTCTTCTCATGTATTCTATACAGAATTTGTCAGGAGATATGAGAGTTTACAGGTTTTTCAAATTGCAGGTAATTCTGATTTTTTTGATGTAATTTTCGGGAACTCTGAATATTTCCTACATCGGAGGAATATTGGCTAGATTGCTTCCCGGTGTTTCGAGGGCTAGAATATCTGTTTGTTTATATAGTCTGAAGTTCTTTAAGTTATTTGATAATAGAATAGTTGAGGTGATTACGTGCTTTCTAAATTATTAACCAGGTATTTCTTTCATAATCGGAAGAAAACGTATGTCGCAGTCATCATCCTCACATTGTCACTTTCTATTGTAATCAGCTCTAATTTCCTTGTGAATGGTTATCAAGCTCAAGTGGTGCAATTTTCAGGAAATAATTTGAGGATAAACACCCAAATTGATGTTGTACTTTCTCCTATTGATGCTGGTTCCACTTTTACGAATGGGGAAATATTAGTTCTCAACGATTATATTACCAATGAGGAGGGAATCGAGAAAATCTATTACAATTATGTAGACCTGGTTGAGGTCGTATCAGGGGAAAAAATCGATTTTCTTGAACTGAAAGTCGCAAATGTTTTGTCTCTAGTGGATGATGAGAGAATTATCACCGAATTTACTGTATCTGAAGGAAATATATTGATAAATGACGAATTGCAAGGAACCTTTGACCGTATCGATAGCATGAGGATTTTAGGAAGTAGCATAGATTTCAGTGTAGAGGATGAAAACATTGTACATTTCAGAGAGCAAGGTGCTCTAAACTCAGATATCCTTATCGATTCAAGTAGCCCTATCCTACCTAGTGAATTGGAGAATAC
>JAEOUB010000215.1 GCA_016839545.1 Candidatus Kariarchaeota archaeon
ACTCTTACGCGACTCTATCCCTGATTTATGTCCTCATTTTGGATGCCACCCATAATGGTCCCCAGATAAGGGGAATGATTAGAAAACTTAACCCATACAGAATTGCAGGTATCCTTATGATCTCATTCAAATCAATCCAGGTTTTCTCGGTTAGAGGGTTCTGCGTTATCTGGAAAAGGAGCCCACTGTAGATAACCAGCGCTGACCCTATGGAGATTGCAAAAATAGACCACCTGACTGGTTTACTCAATCCAAGAGCATACATCTGGGTGACCACAAACATGAACAGGAATCCATACATGAACATAGTCCATAGACCGGTCTGCTGGGTAGAGTATGCCACAAGTGTACCATGAAATAGCACCATAACTTCCTGTACAACAATCCAATATCTGTTGGTATGAATTCGTGTGAAAAATAGGCTACCCTGTAACAGGAGCAGGAAGGTGTAAAAGAAACCCCAAAGATGTGCGGTTGTCACTGCCATGGGGTGGTAGTGGAAGGTATAGATAATTGCCCATGAGGCATAATAGCCGTGGTACTTCCGCAGGAAACGGACGACTTCCTTCTTGAATGGCATTTTCTTGCCGAAAAATAGTCCTCGTGTCTGGTTCTCTATAATGAGAATGCCAACAAGCAAGACGATTACTGATCCCTGCGAGGAGTATATTGAGGTATCCTGAGCTAGACCGTCATAGGTGGTGTGAGTCCTCAGGAAGTGAAGTCCTATAAACAAGGCATTCACAGCGAGAGCATAATAATTGACCCGATGTAGATTGGTACTGTATTTTCTAACTCGAGTTTGTGCATAGTATATCAGACCCCAGATGAGAACTTGATGCAGAAGGTAGGTGGACCATGCAAAGAACCGTGTCCAGAATGTGGGATTTGGCAATTTCCAGAAATACCACTCATAGCCAGTATCAGGGAGAAAGGTATTCTCCAAATCAACTAACAAAGGTGCTGAGATCCAAATTATTCCAGTAAAGAGTAGGGATGCAATGATTCCTATCCAAAGTGCCATTACATCCTGTCTGCGTCCTTTTGGATCAGATACGCCAGTGGTTTCTGTTGCCACATTTTACCATCCGTGTTGTGGATTTAAAGAATATTGTAGAGATACAAATTGGCATTTTTCTCGAACCTCCGAACAGGCACCATTGGTATTGATGTCGTCCCAGAATAATTTGGTACCACAATTAATTTAGTTGAGTCTACATCCAATGCATTATGAAATTCCGTTTCGTAGTTCTCAGCCTATTGATAGGACTACTTGCCTTTGGCACTCCCACATCTGCAACTCACAATGATGAGGGAATTGACAATGTGATCCTGCTAATTGGTGATGGAATGGGCTATGAGCATATACGACTGGGGAGCTTGGTTGAGTATGGTATTGACGATGGCCTGTTTATGCAGCAATTTTACCGGGGGAACCTGACAACAGCCAGTGATAGCAGTGAGGTTACTGATTCTGCCGCAGCTGCCAACGCATTTGCCACAGGAGTGAGAACTTTCAATAGTTATCTGTCGATGCTACCGAATGGAACTGAGCTGCCTACTATTCTGGAATATGCCCAGCAACAGGGTCATCTGACGGGCCTGGTATCGACAGCCAATTTCTATCATGCCACTCCTGCTGCTTTTGCATCGCATCAGGATTCACGCTATGATTACACTGAGATCATCTCCCAGATGTTAACTGCAGATGTCGACGTGGTTCTCGGAGGGGGGATGCACCAGTCCAATTTCCGTGATGCCACCAATTTTGACAGTACACTGTCTGCAGAGGGCTACACCCTGGTGGAGGACCGTACAGAGCTGCTGGCATCAACTGCCACCCGGCTGTTCGGTGCATTTGGTGCTGGTCATCTGCCGTATGAGGCTGGACTTGATCTTTCTGATGATGTGCGACTGCGTGACATGACCCAGGTTGCCTTGGATCGTTTGCAGACAGATGATGGTCTATTCCTGATGATTGAGAGTGGCAGAATTGACCATGCGGGTCATGACAACAATGTGGTCAATGGAGCCCTGGAGGTTATCGAGTTTGATCATGTAGTCAAGATGGTTCACGAGTTCTACGAGTCCAATCCCAATACGCTGGTGGTTATCACCGCGGACCATGAGACTGGGGGACTGTCAATTGATAGTTCTGCAGGGCTTGACGAGACTCTGCCCGGCATGG
>JAEOUB010000216.1 GCA_016839545.1 Candidatus Kariarchaeota archaeon
AACCCATGGAGTAGGGAAACTGGTAGATGACAAAAGGATCCCAATCATGGTACTGAGCCATGGTATTGGCTCGGGCAACCACCCAGGTTGGGGTATCAGATATACCGATATGTCTGACTTTGCCAGTTGAGATAAGATCATTCAAGCCACGCATCATCTGCTTGATATCCATGGTGTAGTCCCACATGTGCAAGTAGAGAATATCAAGATAATCAGTTCCCAGACGATCCAGGCTCTCGTCCACAGATCGGTACATATTCTTCCTTGAGTTACCACCATGATGAGGATCATCCTTATGCTGGTTCTTCTGATCCTCAAAATTGTAGAGTGTGAATTTAGTAGCAATGACATAGCGGTCTCGGTCACCTTTGATAAAGTCACCAATTACCTGTTCTGACTCGCCATTGGTATAATTGCAACTGGTATCAATAAAATTTCCACCAGCATCAGCATATGTCTTCAAAATCTCCAATGAGTGCTCTCGGTCAGTGCCCCAATTCCAGGGGTTAGTATTGCTGAGAGTCATCCCTCCCATTGATAATTCTGATACTCGAAGACCAGAGCCTCCTACTAGCTTATATCGCATACACTCGGGATGTGCATATGCCCTTATAATGAGTGATGATTTCGTTACGATTCAAAGTTTCTTTTAAAATTAAAATCGTATCAATATTGAAGTTTTGCCTGTATGTTGGCGTTTTCTTATTCTCTTATCCTCTGTTTTTGATTTATTTTGATTTCAGAAACTCTGCTATCTCATCTAGTGACTCCCATGTCTCGTCAAGATCAGGATAGATCTGCCAAACGTGAAACATGCCATCAAAGATCTTGACTGTAACTTCAGTATCAGTCTCCCTCACAATCTCCTCAATCCTCCTGGCATCATTGCTCAGTACTTCCAACTCTCCCGCATGAATCAGCATTGGTGGCAGTCCATTCCAATCACCGTAAAGCGGAGAGATCAGTGGATTCTCAGGATCAGTATCACCGACATATGAGCCGGTATATTTTTTCAGTGCCCTTCGTGGCAGGACAAGATCCTTTGGAGGTGCATCTCGCTTGCTCAGATCTGCTGCTGGTGACATACAACCCAGAGCTGCTGGAAGTGGGTCTCCATTATCACGCAATTTCATAGAAAGTGTAATCGCCAGGTTACCACCCGCAGAATCACCTGCAACCACAATATTGTCTGAAACATATCCCTCACTCAAAAGCCAGCGGTAGGCAGTGACACAATCATCAAGTGCAGCAGGAAAGGGATGTTTGGGAGCCACCCGGTAATCCACCATCAGAACTCGCATCTGCATTTTCTGTGCCAGATATCCGGTCAACTGAATATGGGGTCCCGTCAGACCAAAGACAAACCCACCTCCGTGGAGATATAGCAGAACTTTGTCCTGAGTGCCATTCTCTGGAATGATCCACTCGCAGGGAATGCCGTTTGCATTCACAGATACACGCCGCACATCCTTCGGCAGCTTGGAAGTGACAACACTGAGCCATGTTAGACTCTGCATCACTCGCAACGGTATAAACGAGGTCATCTGTCGTACCATCCACAATCTTGCTCTGATCCGCTTACTCAGGTGGCCCATCTAAAGGTAATAAGAAATTAAGAAATGATAAAGAAATCTAAGATGAAATGGGTCACTGTATGGATATTCTTTGATTTTCTCGGATTCAACAGGGGTAAAGACTCAGAATCTCTTCATCAGGTAAGATTGATAAGTAACGATGGTGTATTTCTCTTGTGACCTTTCGTGTCATTCCTGAGTCATTACTCATCTGTGAGAAGTGTGATTCTCGTGAGATTACTACCTGTGGTGTGAAACTAGATCGAGACACAGGACAGTTTCAAACCTTCGGGATGTGTTATACAGGGATCGATTATGTAGTCTCATGCAAAGCCTGTGGGAATGGCATGGTGGGGACTGATGAAATTTTCTTTCCTCTTTTAATGATCGTACGTGCATGGTCAATGCAACGTGATGATCGGGGATCAGAAAGATACTTTGTGGACAAGATACTGGAATTCTCACACTTCGAATACAGTATAATGCAACGATATCTGACCAAATGGATTACAAATATACATACACGATCTTATCTGTTAGAACTTGCTCTTGTTGGAAATAGGATTGTTCGAGTTCTGGTTAGAAGACGCATTGCTGTATTGAAGATGGATGATGTTGAATTAATCGTATAATACCGATAGCAGTTGGAAAACAGTTAAATTGCTATACATAATATAGTCTACATGAGCATCAAGTGGAACAAGATGCTGGTAACCGGTCACCCTGAGATAGATCTAGAACACAAAGAGATGATCGAAGGAGCACAAGTTATACAGAGTGCTATCAAGAAAAAGGATTTCCCCGCAATTCTAACTTCATTAGGATCATTTGAAGATGAGATGAAGGAGCATTTTAGGTCAGAAGAAGATTTGATGAGAGCAGAGGAGATCGATCTTCTAGATGCTCATGCTCAGCTGCACGATAAACTCCTCCAGGGTTTCATCCTGCTCAAGGATACCTTCATTGAGAACCAATCTCTGACCTTTCTGAAAAAGGAATTCAAAGCATTTATGATCGCAATGACCAAGCATATCATGAATTTCGACATACCCGTTTTCAACCAAATACAAGAACGCGCTGTTCCTTTGGAGTAAACCATGCCCTTTGCAGGTCCTCCTACCCTCTGTATGGCTGGTGATAATTCCCCGGAAATATGGAAGACAGTGATCTCCCCGCGTTAAAGATTTAAATCACGGTACATTGATTCATTGGGGTTTGTCTATGGTCTATGATGCATCAGGTCCACTGGAGGAAACGCTTTCAGTTGCCATTCCGGGTCTTGACTACATGCTGGTCATAGGTGACAGTTCAGGGAGTTTTGAATTCTCCTCACTGATCCCCTCTATCAGTCGAACCAAGAATATCTACCATGCAAAGGATATCGAAGAATCAGTTAGCCTCATGAAATCATTGAAATTTGCTGTCGTCATCATAGACGGGGATAGTAATATCAACATTGTCAGTGTATCCAGGCTGATTGGTGTCCACAATTCCACTGCCCGTATTATCCTGATCGGTTCCACGATTGACAAATCCACGGTCTTTCAGCTGAAGAATAATGGAGTCATCCACGGTTATATTTCTCTCCCTTGCGAGGAGCTGATGGCACATACCATTCTGGCTCAGGAACAGGCAAAGTACCATATTAACCGGACTCTTCGTCTCCTGCTTACAGATCCTCCACCTGGAACTCCCATACGTGAACGGCTGGTACAGGGCACATTGCAACAGAACAAGCGACAATTTACCCTGGTGGCAGTATCTATAGTCTACCAGACAGTATCTCGGTACAATATTATTCTGGATGATGAGTTCGAACTTGATCCTGTTCTCTTCTCCTCATATTTCTCTGCAATCTCTATTTTGACTGAGAAATTTATCCAGAAACCTGGAACCATAGAAAGTTTTGAGTTCAAAGACCAGGTGGTTTTCCTCAGGAATGTTGATGATGTTCAGTACATCTTTATTTTCAAGAATGTCGAGGAGTCAAACAGGTCCGATATTGAGAGTTTAGTGATGGAGCTCTCGCAGAGGATTTTTCTTGCTCACGGTGAGATGATAAAGGAATCAGAACTGTTTGAAGGGAAACTTGAGATCAAGCGATTGATTGAGCAGCAGCTACCAAATCATCAGAGAAACAATCTGTTGGAAGCAGACCGAAAGATCCAGATTATCAATGTTCACGAGCCCAACCCTAATCTGGCAGAGTTCTATGACGAGTCCACACGGGCTTATGAGATCCATTATGTTGATACTGAGGAGCAGCTCTTTGACATGATCAATGATGCAACGTATGAAATTGTGATATTCAATGACTTTGCATCTGACTTCAAATGGAACAAGTATCTTCTCAATATCATCAAGGATGAGTCACCTCACACACAATCAATTGCCATTGTCGATAACCTTGAATCAGCTGACATCTCAACAGTCCTGAATGTTAACGATCTTGATTATATTCTTGAAAGCACTGTGGAGAC
>JAEOUB010000217.1 GCA_016839545.1 Candidatus Kariarchaeota archaeon
CACTCACAATTGAGTATCAATACAATGCCTCTCAGATTATTTCCATCGATTCAGACACACGTGAGTATACAATGAATACAACGCTGTTTTCTGATTATAATACAACGATTAGTAACCTCGAGGTTCGATTTGTACTTCCAGCTGGTAGTGTGTTTGTCGATCATACATATGCAGTTCAATCTCGGTTTGCATCCTTTGAATTTAGCACTGAGATATCCAAGAACTCATTAAGCAGCTTCAGAAATCTCGACCTTGTTTTCAAGATGCAGGAGGCCTCCTTTATTGATAATACAGGTTTTCAGATCGTCTTTAGATATAATGGTGTAGGGCACCTTCAATACTTTGCAAGTTTCATGTATGTGACTATCATCATCCTGAGCGTGTTGGTAGGTATCAGCTCTCTGAGCTATAAACCCTCCAAAGCCATTGAGATTGAGAAGAAACAGATCCCAGTTGATGAAATGGATACGTTCTTCAATCTCTTCTCTGAAAGAACCGGAGCAGAGAGACGAATTGCTGAACTAGGTGTGCAGAGGCGAAAGGGTAAGCTGTCCAAGAAAGACTATGATGGACAGGTACAGGCCATTCGGAAAAGACTTCGTGCTCTTAACCCACAGCTTGAGACCGCATCGAAGAAACTCTCTGACAAGGGTGGTCGATACGAGGGATATGTCAATAAAGTGATGCTTGCATCACAGAGACAATCTGATACACGCCGTAACATGCGAGATTCCAAGCGAGATTACGATCGTGGTGACATTCCTAAGAATATCTACCAGATCCGTATCAAGCAGTTTAACCAGGATCTCAAGCGTGAAGAGTCAACCATCAACAAGACACTTGCAGAAATGGTTGAGGTCATTCAGCGATTTAACCAAGAGTAAATCACCGCTTTCTCGCAGATCATAATTTGATAATCACTTATTATATTAGACAGTGCATTCTGTAGCAGTATATACACATGAGTCGTCGAAAGAGATATCCCAGTGTCCAGTTTCGTATTAGGGATCTCTACAGAGGTGAGATAAAACAGCTTCGTGATTTGAGGTATTTCGAACTAGATGGAGAGGATGTTCCCAGAGTCAATTTATTCGGAGTTGCTGTTGACAAATATGACGGAGTTACCCAGAATAACAGAAAGTTCGCTACTGTCCGACTCGACGATGGAACAGATACTATCCAGTTAAAGGTTTGGAGTCGTCCTATTGAGGATGAGGAGGGCAATATCGTTGCAGATCCCTATTTGCTTCTCAAACCCATCAGTATTGGTGATATGCTCAGTGTTATTGGTAGGGTGAGAGAATATAATGGGGAATTCTTTATTGATCCAACAACAGTCACGGTTATGGATGATATTGAGTGGGAGATTAATCAGAGAATACAACTGATACAATCCACAATGGATAGTAAAGAATTGAATGCTGTTGAGGATATTCCTCTTGTTCCAGTTTCAAATTCAGATGAGTTGACAGTGTCAGAGGATGAAGATCTGAAGAGTAAAGTGATGGGAGTTTTTGAGAAAGATTTCGAACTTAATACCATAGAAGCTATCGCTCAGAGATCCACTCTTTCGACCGAGGTCGTAAAAGAGATCATCGAAGACCTCAAGGAATCTGGTGAGATCTATATGCCTCGTCCAGATCGATTCGATCTAATCCCCCTGTGAAAGAGTAATTTTGAACCATTGTCACCTTACAATCATATAAGAATTACGAGTTCCCATGGAAATCTATGTGGGAAAAGTATGAGAAAAATCAAGACGAGATTTATGCTGACGTCCTTTCAAGGGTTAAGAGCCAACTCCCAGAAATTAGTGGTTCAGATGACCGATTTATCATACCTGATGTAGAATCGACAGTAGAAGGAAATCGCACATTCTTCCGTAACTATCGAGATATTGTGACTACATTGAACAGAAGTGAATCGCACTTTCTCAAATTCTTCACAAATGAGTTAGGTACTTCAGGTAATATTGAAGGTACTCGTGCGGTTTTTCAGGGGAAGCACTCTCGGGTTCAGCTAGCCAAGTTAGTAGACCGTTATGTGAAAGATTACGTTCTCTGTCCTGAGTGTGGTAAACCTGATACCAAGTTTATCCAGCAGAACCGCGTGGAGCTCATGAAGTGTGATGCCTGCGGAAGCAGATCTGCGGTTCGTTCCATCAGCTAGGTAGTTCAAGTGAAATTCAGAGCCAAACTACATAAATATGACAATGAAAAACTTCTGGCCATATGTGATGCAGATTTGATAGGAAAATCAATTCTTCACAATGGAGTGAAAATAATAATCCAGGAGCGGTTTTATGGAGAAATCGAGTTCTCAATTGATGAGATACTGATTGAACTCAAAACTGCCTCCTCCTACAATGTGATGGGTAAGAACATTTGTAAAATCCTTACAGATGAGTCACTGCTACATCCGGCTACCATTCTTTGGATGGGTGATGAGGACAAACCAGTCGGTCATGCAATTGTGGTGAGGTAATGAGTCGTACCCGGTTCTGTGCTGAATGTGGATCCACTGATGGACCACTGCATGAAAATTTCTGCAGTACCTGTTATTGGAAGTTTCACACCCTGGCCAAATTGAAAAACAGAAGAATAGATCTGCCCTACTGTTTGGATTGTGGATCAATCAAGATGAAAAGTGGATGGACCGGCGCAAATCATCAGTATGAAATTCCAGAGATAATTGCCTATGCAAATTTCAATGAAGTACAAACAAGTCCCGCATCAACAATTGATATTGCAGATATCAGTGATCTGAATTGGATCAATCCAAATCCCGAGTTCATTATCTCGTTCTCAGTTGAAAACGATGAGATCAGTGAATTTGAGCCACGTAAAGAGATTTTAGAGCTAGAAGTAAAAATCCATGGTGGTATCTGTACTACCTGTATCAAAAAGAAGACCGGCTCAGGCGACGTGACAGTGCAGTTCAGAGCTTTGAATCGGAAAATCACTCAACAGGAGATGGACAGCGCCACCACCCTTGCTTTTTCCCTTGCCTCACAGATGACCTACGAGTCTCAAGAGGCATACCTCAGTGATATTGTTGAGAGTTATGGAGGCTTGGATTTCTTTTTCGGTAATGATGCAATTGCAGAGAATTTCATCAGTGGTCTGAAGAAGAAATGGATAGGTCATAATGAGAAAAACTACAAACTTGTCACTGAGGACAGGGAAGAACGGAGGGTGTATGCAGTCACTCACCTCTTTCGATTACCTGAGGTGCATACAGATGACTACGTGGAAATAGATGGTGAGTTACATCAGGTCCGCCATGTTTCGAAAGCAGGAGTACATCTTCTTTCACTTCGAACTCATAGCAGGATCATCTCAAAAGAGTGGAAGAAACTCAAACCTGTCGATCCGTCGCCATTACTTGAGAAGATGCTGGTTGTATCTG
>JAEOUB010000218.1 GCA_016839545.1 Candidatus Kariarchaeota archaeon
ATCAGTGCCAACCCAAGAATTGTTATCACAGGTCCCCATCCTAGGATAAACAAGAGTCCATCAATGGCTTTTTCCTGAACAAATGAAATGATGAAAACTATGAGAACAATTGCCATCACACCTATTAGTAACACTTCAAGTGGCAAGGCACCGAAGAATGTCACCTCAGCCCCACTTGAAATGGTTAGGAATGCCAGAAGTCCCAATGCCACAATAACGGAAATCACGAATGCTAATGGCAGTTTCTTGAACGGCCTAGCAATCAAACTCATGCCCATGAGCATCCCAAATAGCAGGGTATAGTTAGTGACCAGGTCCTCTTCTCCATTATACTCATTAATGGAAAGGATGATGATCAAGGCAAGCATCAGCAATCCTGCCACTGCTCCGATATTTTTGAGGACGTCACTTTCCTCTTCTTCTTTCTTCACTGCACGATTAAAACCCATAAGTACGGCCAAGAGACCCACAGGGATGAAAATCCCTGGGTACACTGTGTTAAGAAAATCAAGTACCATGGTTATGTGTGCTAATCTGAATTTATTAAGATAATCTCTTTCGTGTTAGATTATGAGTAATTCTGAGAGAATATGATCATCCTTTGTATACTGATTGTAATGCTCGGGGGTTGGCATCGTCAACAGTCTCAACTAAAGTGAACTTAATCATCACTGAGTCACTGGGTTTGATATCATTAAATGTCCACCCATGGACAAGTCCACCATCAGCAGACGAAGGTGATGAGTATTCAACATCTTCATCGGGACTTGTTTCAATACTGTTCTCAACCAATTCAAAGCCATCAGGGATAAGATCCTGGATCTCCATAACAATTGTTGAACTACCGTGGTTTTCACCCTCTAGCTCGATTTGGTAGGCATCCTTACCATCCAGATCTGTTGCTGAGATGAATTTTGATACGTCAACGTCGTCTCGAAGATGAACAACAACCAGATGCATACTCTCAACTTCACTGTGAGCATAAACGCGGGCTGACTCGTCTTCGTAAACGAAACCTTCTGCGTGAGCTTGGACGATAACAGGTTCATCTCGTGGTACCAGTTTTTCGGCAACAGCGACATAGTCAATGGTGATAGTTTCTTCCTCATCGAACCCACCTTCTTCTGTCTCTTCAAGATGACTGAAAGTTACAATCAGAGACTCTGTGGATGTTGAGTCATCAGCCTCATCACCTTGCTCTGGTGTGTACGACTTTGTGGTCCCCACCATAACATCATACATATCAGGTGACAATTCTGTACCATTTCTGGATACTTTGACTTCATCGACATTTTGGACCGAGAAACCTTCTGGTATCTCATCTCTGATCTCTAGCCCCTCTAGTGGGTAGGTACCTACACCGGTGACAATCACACGTGATGGGACTTCTGTCTCTACATAAGACGGGATCTCGAAATCGTTGGTCTCCTCTCCGTTCTCGTCAAGCAGTGCTTTTGAGATGGTAAGCGCCATAAACCGTAGTTCACGACCTGGCATACTGATCTCAGTCTCAGTTGCGATGAGAGACTCAGACTGTACTGAGAACTCTATTTGATCACCAAATGAGGGTGTACCCTCAAGACTCTCGTAGACAAACTCAAACTCAATTTTCTCACTGGGAATGATCTCTTTCTCTTCATCTGATGCATTATCACCATTCCAATCAAGCAACATTTGCTGTGACTCAAGGTTACCTGCAAAGACACTGAATTGATTGAGGTCATACACAAACTCGGACTTATTCTCTAACATGATAGTACAGTCATAGAAGGTTGGCTCTGTTTCCCTCTGAACACGGCGGATCCTTCTTTTGAAGTCTGATACACCGTCAACTGAGACATATCCCAGTCCTGAACCAAGCATATCTCTGTGTTCATAAGTTACCTTCAGTTCGCCTGCTTCGTATGCAGGGACGTCTCCTGGCAATGAGGCAGACAATTTCAGAAGCACCTCAACTGAATTTCCAGCCTCAATTTCTTCAATCTCAAACGAGACAGTATTTCCGCTGGAACTGATCTCACCTGCTTCAATACTGGAGTCCTTGAGTGAGGCTAAGTCATTCAGGGTTTTTGTACCTTTGACATTGTAGATTGCCTGATCTGAGGTATTTGAAATAGAAATCTTTGCTTCAAATTCTTTCTCTGCTCCACCTAAGAAATTCGGAGATAAACCGTTCTCCGGATCATAATACTCCTGAACCACACTAATAGGTGCATTTTCTTTAGAATAACTATATTCTACTTTCCAATCATTGTCCCTACCAGGTGCCAATACACCGATAGTTGTATCTGTGGCTATTTCACTCTCGGAATCGACGCTATCTACATTTTCAAGAACAAGGTCAATACCTGTGATCCTGTTCTGAGAACCTGTGTTCTGTACTTTGATGACACCAGTTGAGGCTTCAGCTTCCACTTCTTCATCTACTTCACCATTGAAGCCAACTGTAACGAAATTTTTCTCCCTGATCACAACCCGGATACCGGTTCCTTCTGCATCAGGTTCGTCATCCGAGGTGTCCTCAGATTCTTCTTCCATAGTATCAGAGCTTTCTTTCTCTTTATAGACAGTCTCCTGTTCCATAGCTTCGGGTTCCTCTTCAACTTCTTGACCCGCAGGGGGATCTTCTTTCTGTG
>JAEOUB010000219.1 GCA_016839545.1 Candidatus Kariarchaeota archaeon
CCTGATGTTTGGAACTCTGTTACTTGTATTGGTTTCTATTCCTTTCGTCACTGCTAATGTAGTTATTTTAGATACATCTCTAGAGCTATTTGGTGGTGAGGAGTGGTCTGCAGAAGTTTATGCTGAACGAGGAGAAATGGAGGTATTTGTACTATCAGATCAGGATGGCTTGAATGTAACCATGTATCAAAATAACAACACTATTCTCACAATGTCTTTGATTGCAGATAGTCCTGCAAATATCACTCTCAAAGTCAACAATGGTGAGATTCTGGTATTTGTTAAAACCAGTGCTTCATTTTTTATTAGCTCTACAATTCAAATACTACTTATCCAGGGGGATCGTCCTGTGAGTGCCCTTCTTCTAGCCCCTAGTGTTCTACTCTTTCTAGCAATACCTGTTGCATATATCTTTGGAAGAAATCAAGGACTCCAAAAATTATGATAATTCGTGAGGCAACCTCTGAAGATTTGGAAGCACTTCTAGCCTTAAACAGGGCTGAATACCCTGGAGTGGATTGGGATAGCCTTAATCGATTTGAGCGTTGGGAAATCGGGATGTGGTGGGTCGACCCAGAATTGTTACAATGGCATTTTGACATCCTACGCAGATGTAATGGAGGTATTCTTGTGATAGAGTCCAATTCACACATCACAGCAGAGCTTGATTTTTGTGAATCATGGGAAGAACTGCCTAATTATTCTGGAAACCGTTACCATATTATTTGGTTAACAACTCATCCACTCCATCGAAGGCAAGGACTATCCTCACAACTGGTCTCTGAACTTCATCGAAGGACTAATCATCCAATATGGGTTGAGGCAGAGGACTCTCGAACAGTAGGTCTTTATGGCAAAATCGGAAAGGAGAACCATTTTCTTTCCAACTGGAGAGTGGAAATCAATGACATCACAGAATATTACCTTGATAATCGGTTGGAGTATACAGTTATCTCGTACGAAGATCTTGATCAGAAGAAATCAGATTACTTTGCTCTGATTGGTCGGTATTATGCACCAGCATTTGATCTTTCGCAATTGAGATACAGTGATCCCATCAAGGAATTAATGTGGGCAGATACTCCTTCTAATATTCTTCATCATTACCGAAAGAATGAAACTGAAGTCATAGCTTTAATGACCCAGTTTCCACGAATATTCGTCTCAAAATCGTATATGAGAGAAGATCTCGAAGCAATTCTCGCCTCTGTATGCTTACAGCTATTCGAAATGGGATTTGATTCGTTGGAATTTCAAGTCTATTACCATGTAGACCTGATATCAATATTATCCAATCTTGGATTCTCAGAAGTTATCCAAAAGGATCCTGTTTATGAATTATTCACTACTTAGAGTTTTGTGTGACATCATTTGCTAGAGTGACTGTTGAGATAATATCATCTAGAGTTCGTATCAAAGTACCAATTGACATCTTTCCTGTAATGGTTGTTCTTACTCCTTCATCTTCTGCTTTCGATATAATATCTACCTGTGGCAACGTTGCATTCTCTGGAGCCAGAATCGTTACAAGATGCTGAGAGTCCATTTCACTCTCAAGATAGATATTTACGTGGAGATCAAACCTCACCATTACCACCTAGTACTGTGTTTAATTCTAGAAGATAGCTCTCTGCAGATGTGGCTGGTAGCCTGATTGTGGCGTGATGTGTATCTCCCTTGACCAGAGTCACTTCCACATTCTTATCTGCTCTTGTCACAGCCTCCAGGATGGGCATACTCAATTTCAGGTCCGAACTGGCTTGAATAGACATCGTAGTATTTTCACCTGGCCCTGGGGCCTGTACAACCAATGGTAAGTCAATCGTCGTCAAGCCTGAGGAGAGTATCATAATGGCCACAGTTGAGGTATTATACCAGGCAATTTTCTCTCCTGCATCGAAGAATCTCAGGTTCTTCATTTCTTCAACATTTTCAGATTTGAAAAATGAGAACACTGAATTGAGAACTCCACGGTGTGTGACAAAAATCCGGCTCAGCTCTTCATAGAATTCCCCTCTATTTCCCAATAGAACTGCTATTGCTAATGGATCCCTGTCCTTGTTCATAACATCCTGTACTGCCTGAGCGTAGTCCCAGGTATTGTGTAAAACGGGGTAATTCTCTTCTTGATTCAAAATTACCTTCTTTGAGAAAAAATGCATTCTTTTTTCACGGAATCCCGTGTTTTTGTTGAGATATTTCAGTAGCGACGTGTTGAGATCCACCAATTCTTCAGAAGTCAGCTCTGAGAATTTTCTCAGAGATTTTCCCTTTTCAATTGGTATTCCGTCTCTTTGACCTTTTCTTTTTACAGATTTCAGAAATTTTTTGATGGCTTCCCTGTTATTTGTCAGGTTGGGAAAGAAGGGGTCATAAGAGAGTTCTAAAGTCTCAACAATGCCAAATTTTTCTGCCCCAAAGACTCTCATTGCATCTATTCTAGTAACGAAATTACTTGATTCAGCAAGCTGTGCGAGGTTTGCATGGAGACCAGTTGGCACGCTGGCCATACGAATACTCTGTTCTGCAACTAGTGGAAGAAGATTGGTTACCATAGTACTATCATTTCGAATACATATTTCCCTCACAATTAGAGATATTGTGACCTCGGTTTCGCTAGTCTCTTTCTTTGTCTCATTGGATGATGGATAGATGAGACCGTAGTCTCCTGCATTGAGACAAATACCTTGCTCATAGTTTTCTGAAGAAGGTTCTGGAATCCAAATTACGTTCTCAATGTTGCCGTCAATTCTGCCACCTAGAAACACGTAAGGATGATCTATCCCTCTCTTGTCCCTCTCATCCTCAAACTTCTCAGCTCGAAAAATGACAAAAGGGCGATCCTGTTTCAGAAAGACAGAGCCCAGTATTGATGCGGCAATGAGACAGTCAGCTGTGGGATAGTAGCCTATATGGACAATGTCATCATATTCGGATATTTTATCGGCGATGTGATTCAAAGCCTGTTCAAAACCTTCCAAATCCACCATACTAGTGCCTCAACTATGTTGAATACTCTGCAGTTTAAAGGGTAATGAAGTCGTTATCTATTATTAGCGTAGTAATACTGATGCGCTTTCAGGACGATATCTCCAATCAGATGGAAGAACTCCGTTTTTCTTGTAATATGCTGCTAAACGGTAAATTTTGGATTCGATTCTCTGTAGCCCTGCTTTTCCACTAAGATCTTTTTTATTCTCACCCAAATGGTTTCTGAGCTGCATTGCTCTTCGGATCAGTGAAATTAGATCTTCAGGATATCTTGCCGCCACTTCGTTCTCCTTGAGAATCTCTACTAACTTCTTACCAGTTACCAACTGGATGGACGGTACACCGTATTGATCTTTCAGTATCAGACCAATTCGTGCTTGGGATTGACCTTGTTTATACAGGTTTACAATCAGGGTCTCAACCTCACTAGCTTCCATTGGAACCCAATCAGGTGCTTCTGTCAGATAAGGTCGAGTTGATCCTGCTTTTCCTCTTGTTCGTGAATGTAATGTTGCTATTCGTATCACTTCCGACGACAACGAGCTTACACCGGTTGTCTCTACGTTCTGTTTGTATCCTTATTTAAGAGTAATCCGATAGGAAACAGATCCTCACTATGTCAAACAGTAGATTTAACTAAATCATGACATGATACAGGATATGAAGGCAATTGTGCTCGCTGCAGGTGCGGGTACTCGATTATTCCCTCTCACCAGTCATCGACCCAAACATCTGGTAGAAATTGCTGGGAGACCTATTCTCAAGCGGATTCTGGATGATCTGAAGGAGGTAGATAATATCGATCAAATTATTGTAGTGGTGCACCATTTTGCCCAACAGATCATCGACAGCATCCAGTCTTGGTACTCTGATGATAATATTGTAATAGTTAGGCAAGATCAAATCAAAGGTACAGGAGATGCGGTAGATGGTGCACTTCAGGAAGCAAATGTTTCTGAACCTTTTGTTGTAATTAATGGCGATGTTCTTTTTTCACAATCACTCAAAGATCTTCTTACCCTCAATGATCCAATGGTTGTAGGGGCCGAAGTAGAAGATCCTACCATGTTTGGAGTTTTGGATCATACTGATCAGATCCTAAATAGTATCAAGGAAAAACCAGAAACTGCTCCGGAAGGTGCATTAATCAATGCAGGGCTCTATCTCTTCCCAATCGAGGCTATTGACCTATTCAAGAACCTGGGGTATTCAGAGAGAGGGGAAAGGGAAATGACAGATGTATTAGATCAATTAATTGATATGAACATCCCCATCAAGGTCCAACCTACAATCCAACCCTGGTTTGATGTCGGCAATCCATGGCAGATACTTGATGCTACAGAACATTTTCTTGACAAAGAACAGGGTGAATTCACCCAACAAGGAACCATAGAAAGTAATGTCACCTTACATGGTAATGTTCATGTGGCAGCCACAGCACGTATCCGGAGTGGAGTGTACATAGAAGGACCCGTCTATATTGATGAAGGGGCAGACATCGGTCCCAACTGCTATATCAGGGGTAAAACCTATCTTGGAAGGAATACCAGGGTTGGTAATGCGTGTGAGATCAAGAACAGTGTGATATACGATAATACCCATGCCGCGCATCTGAGTTATGTAGGGGATTCTGTAATTGGCAGGAGGTCAAATCTAGGCGCTGGTACTCTCACTGCGAACTTGCGTCACGATGGAGACAACGTGAAAGTAACTATCAAAGGAACTAGAAGAGATACTGGCAGAAGAAAATTGGGTGTGATTATGGGTGATGGAGTAAAAACAGGAATTGGAGTAAATATTCTCCCAGGTGTCAAGATAGCGAGTAACACGTGGTTAAATGCTGGCGATACTATTCTTCGGGATATTGATTAGGGTCAATTGCATCAGTATCATCAAATTCCTCAAATGGGATATCCTCATCAAAGAGATCTGCTACATACCTTGCCAATTTCTGTTTATGTTCCTTTTCACTTAATTTTGGAGCCGAATTTGATTTTTCTCTCCTTCTTCTGCCAATAATTGCTCGCATTTCCATACTTGCCACAAATAATCCAGCAAGGAAGCTGAAGAGAATTATTGTCAGTTTATACCTCTGTTCTGTAATAACAAATTCAGAGATAATGACTCCAAGAATAATCATGCTTGCAAAAGTGATTAATGGTGTCACCCCATCTACCTTAGAAAAATTTGCAGCCATTTCAAGAGATTATGCTCTACATGATCTTTAAAGCCCATGATTGGAGAAGGGTCAGCTTTAATGAATTTATTCAACCATCGTGGTCGCGGTAATAACCTTTAAGCAAGACTCGGTTCGGAGTGAAATTGGATAGATAAAAATGGATGCTCACAGTTCAGAAACTCGTCCTCTCTTTCCTAAGGGATTATCAATCGCAAAAGTTATCGCCCCCATGAAATACAAGAGGGCGATTGTCAGAGCCATTGAAAACATGGGTCAGGTGGAACCTATTGAAGTTGATCCCAGAACAGGAAGCGATGACATCGAGGTGGAACAAAGACGTAATCAAATGGAAGGCTATCTTCAGCAACTCAATAGCTATATCGGTGCATTTGACACTGAACTTTCCAAGCCAAGCACTCCGGTAACAATTGGTACATCAGAGGAGGATGCAGTTAGCTTCGTCAAGAGTGTTGTTGAGGAGAAGAGTATGCGGATTGATGAGATCATTAAGAGGCGTGACGTAAATACCGGACGCATTTCTGAACTCCAATCCATCATAGAGCTCCTTGAGAAGTTTGAAACCCTCGACATTAAGGATACTGCAATGCTCAGGGAGACAAGGCATGTAAAAACATTCCTTGGTACAGTTTTCCCTGGAGTACTCACGCGAATGCATTGGGAGATTGACGAGATCACCGATCAACGGTATCTCCTGATTGAGCAAGATGTGAGTAAAGAAACAACCCTCATTGCACTTTCAGTCCTTCACAAAGATGCAGACTCCGTCAATACACGTTTGAAGACTTTCTCCTTTAGCGATGTCGTCATCCCCAAGGATCTAGATTTGGACGGATTATCAATTGCTGATTGTGAAGATGAAATTGCCTCACTAGAGAAAGAGTCTGAGGACCTCAATGGTGAGATGGAAAATCTGGCGAAAGAAGTCGGGGCTGATCTTGTTGCCGCAAGAGAAGTAACCGAACTTGAACTCCAAAGGATCCGTGTTGAGCAGAAGATGCGTCGTACCAGAACCACATGCGTGATGTGGGCATGGATTCCTGAAGAGTCTCAGGATGAATTCAAAACAAAACTACACTCTGCAACTGAAGGTTCTGCTAATTTTGATTTCAGAAAAGGTGACTTCGACCCTCAATTCACCCCATCTCGTGTAGAGAACACCAAATTCATGCAGCCAATGCGTGGTCTAGTCACTTCATTTGGAACTCCTGGACTGCACGAAGTTGATCCCTACAGATTTGTCAGCATCTTTTTCCCCATTCTTTTTGGTATCATGTTTGCCGATGTTGGTCATGGTCTTCTCCTCTTCCTCTTCGGTATGTGGGCTAAGAGAAAATCCGAGAAAATGGTTGAGCAACCCAAAGGCATTTCATCGTATATTTACGGTGGAGCCAATCTTATGATAATTATGGGTATTACCTCGTTTATTCTCGGATTTGCATTCAATTCTGTGTTTGGTGACGAAACTTTACTCTGGGAAGTACCCTTTCTAGTTGCAATTTTCCGTGATACTACTTGGGACCTCTTCTTCATTGTTGAAGAAACCGCAAGTGGCAAATTAGAGATCGAAAGAGATTATGTTGGTCTCTTGGTCTTCTCGTTTGCCATGGGTGCCATTGTGATCATGACCGGTTTGTTGCTAAATCTTTACCAGTTATACTACTACCGACACAGTCAAGCTGATTGGTATGCAGGTCTGACCCTTGCTGGTACGTACTTGTCGATCCTTCTCACCTTCATCTTTGTGATGGTAGTACCTGCTCTAGCGATAGTTGGTATCATCCTGACGCTTGCGAATTTGGTCGCAACGCTTTGGATAGAGAAACGTGCTCATGGTATTGATGGATTAATGCTGGGTGTGGATCATATTCTGGCTCTCATGTCCAACACAATGAGTTTTGGTCGACTATTGGCTATGAACACAATCCACTTCGTTCTAGCATTCCTTCCATATCTGTTTATCATTGGAGGTGGAAGTGCTGATGGCATTAATCACTATGTTGGACGTGGATGGTATCTTGTACCTGGTGAATATGGTCCCTACATTCTCATAACTTGGATCATTTGTGCACTTCTCGGTTCACTTATTGTTGTCCCTGTTGAGACTACTTTCAGTACACTTCAATCCCTACGGTTAAATTGGGTTGAGTTCTTCGGCAAGTTCTACAAAGGTAGCGGTATTGAATTCAAGCCTGTTACTGCGGACAGAATTTACACGAAGGAAGGTTGAGCCAATGTCAATTATTGCTTTCCTCATCGCAAAGGCACATGCCAATCATTCTAGGAGCCCTACGGCTTCTCAAATTAATGGGATGATTACTGCAGACACCATTTCCGATGCAGAAACAATTCTTCAGAGGTCATCATACGGGTCGATTTACAACGAAGTACGTCCAAGTGTAAATCTACCAGAATACGAGGTTAAGATGCGTATTCAGTATGCTCAACTCCTCCGAATTTATCGTAATGCAGCAATTGGGAAGGTCAAGGACATGTTGAATGCCTACACTTTGACGATTGAGGCAGAAAACATGGATATGATCTTTCAGGCTATCATGAGAGATAACGTAGATGAGGAGCTTGAACAGATTATCATTCCAGTTGGAAAATTCGGAATGAGACACTACAAGCGTATCATGGAAAACACCGACCCAAAGATTGCAACAGATTATATCATCTACCCAGAATTGAAGAATGCTGCACAGAAAGCACTCAATCAAAGCAATGATCCAGATGATCAGATTTTCCTCCTCAGTGCAGCTTTCAGCCACACGGCATATTCTGCTCTTAGCAAAATTGCACCCAAGTGGGTCAGATTGGAAGTTGATTTCCTTAACCTAGAAACAATCTGTCGTGCCATAAATCTTGATATTGATGTCTCAGGTTGGCTTATACCAGATATTGGAACTATCTATCCTCAAAGACAGCGACTTCGCAATATGAACACCCCTCGTGATGCTATTGCTGCAGCTGCAAATAGATTCCTTGTATCTCAGCCACTGAAGGCAGCACTGGATGCAGATGACCCTGTATCACAGTTAGAAACGGAGGTACTCCAATATCTCTATTTCCAGAGGTACAGAAATTTCATTATCCATGGAAATCGTCCTGAAGCAATTCTTGATTATTTCTCGATTAAGCATGCAGAGATGGAAGATATCAGCAGGATTTTCACATCGAAAGTCTTGACAAAGACCAGTAATGATGATCTTCGACGAATGATTTATCCTATCTATCGATCCTGATACTTTATACAATACCACTAAGATCTGCAATTTTTAGAAGCAAATACAGACCTAGAATTATACTGACCAACGTCCAACCAGATCTTATTTCCGAGAATCCAGTAATCAGCTCAGTAATATCTTTCCCTTCAGTATTCACAATATTTCTAAAATTGTCAACTGGAAAGAAGAAACCTGCTGCCATTACCATCCATGCAAATCCGAGGAGTACATCTGTAAATACAAAACCGGTGAAAAACACCTTGCCAAGTGTTAGTACACCCAAGATCATCATTGTTATTGACATATAGTACATAGCATTTGAAAATATCGTGATTACGGCATTATGTTCATCATTGAATTCAAATTCACTCATTACAGAAACACCCCCACTATCCCTAGTACCAGGCTTATACCAATCAGGATGATGGTAACTTGAAGGTATTGACCGAAAATCCCCAGACCTCCTATCATCTCCTCAATATCACGACCTTCTGTTTGTGCTACTCTCCTGAAAGCAAGTACTGGGCTGACAAAAATAATTCCAATAATTAGAAGAGTGAATCCTTGGATTAACGAGATAACCAGTTTCATACCTGACACCTCATCGACCAGAGCATCAAGATATGCAATGATTCCGATTACTATGAGCAAAACTGAGATTATTACTCCAAGTATACTGACGTGGAAAACAATCTTTTCTTCCTCTTCAGAGAATTCATATGACATAGGGAGCTGATATTGGTCGTAGATTTAACTTATCTGATTTTTGGGATATCAAATCACTTAATTTTGCAAGGGAAATAGGTATTGTGAGTTTATTGTATTCTCTAGTGTTTAGCAAATGATTGTTTTACCTTATACTGCGAATATGA
>JAEOUB010000220.1 GCA_016839545.1 Candidatus Kariarchaeota archaeon
AAAGAGCATTGTGGAGAGATCCCAATTGTCATCATCGGGAACAAAAAAGACCTGGTTGATGAGATTCAGGTTGAAACAGAAGAAGCACGAAAGTACGTCGAAGAATTGAATAAAAATTGGAAGCATGACATGTTCTTCTTTGAAACATCTGCAAAGGAAGATCTACAAGTGGATGATTCATTTGTCTCACTAGCAGAAGCAATTTTGAGCATAGTAGAAGCCCAGGATGAGGTAGAAGAACCACAATTCAATGCTCTTGAATCATAGAAATAGCCCAAACCTAAATCATATTATTTAGATGAATTCACATTTGGCTATGACATGGAATTTGGCAGTTTTCTCGGTTGCAATTTTTGTCCACGTATGCTTGCTTATTGCACTCATCAAAAAGGACAATTCAATTATGACTGCTGCATGGCCAATTGGTTTGTTACTCATTCAGATAGTATGGTATTCAAATTTGACCTCACCGACTCAAGTTCAAAATATCATGTTGATCATAGTGGGGCTTTGGGCTACCCGTCTCTTTATTCACGCCTTTCTCCGTAATCTTCGAAGAGGATATGAAGATTTCAGGTACAAGGAGCTCCGTGACAAAGGAGGATCCAGTTTCTATTTGATTTCATACATCCAGTTCTTTCTTTTCCAAGGGATATTCATGCTGATTGTGGGTATCCCATTTACTGCTGTCAATGTATCTGGCTTCACTCAATCTCAAGTGGTGATAGTGGTTGGACTTGTTGTATTTTCGATTGGATTTATTATTGAGACAGTTTCAGATATCCAATTAACACGGTTCAAAACCAGATCATCAAAGGAAGAAGTGCTCTCGACTGGACTTTGGGGGATAAGTCGTCATCCTAATTATCTGGGTGAAATATTGGTATGGTGGAGTATAGGTATAATATCCTTTAGTGTTCAATCTTGGTGGGTACTTATCAGTCCCTTGATTGTAACTCTCCTGCTCAGGTATGTGTCAGGTGTTCCTCTGTTAGAGAAACGGTATGACGATAATGCTGAATATAATTCATACAAAGAAACGGTAAATCCGATCTTCCCCTTATAATTTGGTAGTATACAATCCTATTTATCGATCTAACTATTGATAATCTTGATAGGGATGGATTCTGACTTCGTAGACAGTTTTGATGCTTTTTTCTTCGATCTCGATGGTACACTTATCGGACTTCCAGATGATGCGTTTGAGGTGGATTACGTCAAATTAATCACTCCGCGATTTCTTGAATATTTAGATCAAACCACATTTGTGACGGCTCTGTGGAAGGGAACTGAGGAAATGTTGAAACATAACGACCCCTCAAGTAACACGCTCGAAGCATTTTTCAAGAGCTTCACAACTCTCACAGGACTTGATAGAGACCTAACCTACAATCAATTTGATCAATTTTATAGGATGGAATTTAACAAACTGAAGGAAATCTGCGATCCTGTTCCTGAGGCAAGACAATTGGTTGACCGTCTCAAGTCGCTAGAAAAGAAAATAGTGCTTGCTACCCAACCAATATTCCCAGAAATTGCGACAAGATCAAGATGCAAGTGGTCTGATATGGAATTTGATGAGTTTGACTATGTGTCACATGCGGAGAATTCTACCAACTGCAAGCCAGTACCCGATTATTTCCTTCATCTATGTGAGAAAGTTAATGTTGCCCCTTCGAGAGTACTCATGGTCGGGAATGATTTTCTATTTGATATGGCTGCCGCCCAGGTTGGAATGAAAACTTGGATGATCGACAGGTATCAAGGTAACACTGATAGTGAAGGTATGTTTAATATTGATTATAAGGGGTCTTTGGCTGAATTATTGGATCGCATCAGTTAGTTACTGTGAGAATGATACAGATCTATCATTTGTACTGGGTTTTTGCAGTATCCATGCAAGAGTACCTATTCCTGCTGATATACCCGCAATTAACACAGGGAACAGATATCCCCACCCTAAAAACAGGGACAGTTCAATTGCTGCTAAGTTATCATTAATAAATTCATTTGGTGTTTTGCCAAAGAAGAATCCAATGATTACTGGAAGTATGGCTGCCGTTGCTCCAAGTGCTGCACTCCACTGAGTAACTCTGTGTTTGATAACCTTGGATTCAAGTTCCATATGGTGGATCACCTTGGAATTCTGCTCAAATATGACCTTCGCATCCATGGAACCGAGAGCAAGAGGAGTGATGTGGAAGTTTGCCTCGACAGTGTCCTTCCTCATATCTACATTCCGATAAGGTGGAACAACCATACATCCAGGGAATTCCGGTCGAACGGTAACAAGTGTTGCTTCCTCAACAACCATAGAACTGGTAGCCTCGGTTTTTCTCTCACCTGTCATAACATTCGTACTTGATCGTCTTGCCTGTATCTGCTCAGTAGAAATAGTGACTGTAAGTGGATACGTTTTTGCCGGGACCATACGGTTATACCATTTTGCATGGGTATGCTTCAGAGAGAGTGTCTCAGTTGTCTTAGCCATTTCCTTGGGGAGGAGGCTAGACTCCAGTTCCCTTTCTTCCTTCGCTTCATCTATCTCTTCCATGACGGATGAAATTTCTTCTACTTCGGCTGGAGCAGGTGTGGGAAGCTCTTCAGCTGCTGACCGCGAGGCAGGTCCGGGAGGTGTTTTAGGACCTGGGGGTCCAGTTTCTACCTTCTTTCCTGGACTTGGAGGTCCCGGTGGAGCCTTTTTACCCGGGCTGGGGGGTCCGGCATCAACTTGTTCACCAGGACCTGGTGGACCAGTTGTTACTTGTTTACTCGTTGGAGGAGGTCCTGGAGGTGCTTTCACACCTGGCCCAGGGGGTCCAGAAGTCACCTTTTTACCTGGAGACGGTGGTGCTGCAGGTGTACTGGCTGGAACGCTCTCGCCTCCACCTGCGCCACTGCTTGCAGTTACAGTGCGTTTCTTTGTCGGTTCTTTGACCTCTTCCATTTCTTCGGGTTTCTTTTCAGGAGGTGCATCATATATTTTCTCGACCATCTGTCCCTCTTTTATTTCGAGAGCAGTGATTTTCTTGACGGTTACCCTTTCAAGACTGACACCCATGAATGCGAGTTTGAGAGAGAGTTGATCAGCCACTGAAGAGGGAAGTTCTATATTTCCGCCTTCTGTGACGTCAAATTGGTCATCGGCAGGTCTGAGCGTTGTGCTGAATATGTCGGAGAATCTGTCCTGAAGACTAGAAATGAAATCATTTACATCCACATCTTTGAATGGCATAACAATGGCCCTGATCCCACTGCCGTCAAAATTGGCATGTACATCCAGTTCTTTGTCATTCAGAGTGATCTTGAATTCGAAATAGAACGTATGTGGGAAAGTGACCATACCATCTCCAATGTTGTCTGGCGAGTACTCATAGTTTCCCATTTCATTAAATGCTTCCCAGTGAAGTTCCTCTGTCTCCTTCTGATAGATAACTACGGTAGAGTGACCGTCCAATACGATTAATGCGGGTTTCATATCCTCCTCAGATTTTGAAATCCAAATTTCTGGAGAATTGATATCGCTGAATATCTCTGAGAAATTTACTACCTCAGCCGGTATTTCCTCAGGGTCCTTGCGGATTTTTACCACACTTACGTGACGGGGATTTATAAAATAAATATTCTCTCCATAAAAGGGAAAATTTTGGCGGATTTGCATCAAAGACTGCGCTAATTGAGTAGATTTGTTTCTTGCTGGAAAACTATGCCTCGCTTTTCCAATTCCTCTACAAACTTTTCAAAGGGAACTGCAGTTTCGCCTGGAACTACCCCTTTGGTCGAGATGGTACCATTAGCAATCATCTGACCTATTATGCTGATTGGATAAGAGGTAGTTCTCCCCATAGCGGTGAAGATATCAGGATGATCAATACACTCCCAAACAAATGCCTTTGATAGGCCTTCACTAATACCCGATACAAAAACGCGTATGAGGACAACATCTTCACCTCCTTTGGGTAGATGATCAACCAGCTTCTGCTCTATAATTTCTCGGGGGGTATATTCCCCAACCTTCTCATCAGACAAGAGATCAAAGTCCAGAAGAAATCTGAAATACTGCATATGACCGGGATATCGGATAGTCTTGTAGGTCAGTTCATTAATTTTCCCTGCATAGAGCTCAGGTAGAGAGCTTGTACCTCCCGCAGTCTGAAATGCTTCCATCTCACCAAAAGGTTCTCTAAAATGTAAAGTTTCCAGCTCTGTCATCGAGCGAACTGTTTTGATTTCTGAGTCACGGATGACAATCGCGTCTTCCTTGTATTCATTGGTGAGCCCTCTGATAGAGAATACCTGTTGATATTTCAAAATGCCTTTAGGTTCCTGCGGCAAACCTCCCACACGAATGTGACACTCATGGGGTGCATCCATCCGTCTGAGAAGACCACTTGCAATAACATTTGCCATGCCAGGAGCGAGACCACAATCTGGAATAACTGTCACTCCTTTACCCAACGCATCTTGTGATAGTGCATGCTGCGCATTGACCACATCAGGATTTCCACCCAGGTCAAGGAAGTGCGTTCCTTTCTCAATACACCATTCCGTCAAGAGTAGATTGAATTTGTAATCTATTGCACCAAATGCTACATCGCTTTCTTCAAGGATTCTAAGGATCTCGTCTTGGTGTTTCTCTACTGATAAATTGTAGTATGTCACTCTGTGATCCCAATCCGTCCATTTTTCCCTGATCTGATCTATCCTACCTTGTGAATATTCGATTATCGATACGGTGCACGATACATCGTAAGTTAGTAGATCATAGACCAATGCCTCTCCCATCATACCAATTCCAAATACAACATAGGAACTCATACTGTCATCGTGAAAATCATCTTCAAGAATTTATGGAACTGTTATCGGAGTGTCTGTGAAACTGTCATCAGTTTTCTTTAACGACAACAGGGTTAAAGCAGGATCATCAGGGGTGATGCTGTGCATATCAAGACAAAACTGCCTATCGCTCCGTATATATCAGGAACCACAGTAGGTAATCCTCAATTCTCTCCAGATGGAAAATATGTGGCATACCTGCGATCCTCAGATAATGGAAAGGATCTCGTGATCTACAATAGAGACCAGGGTTCAGGCAGAGATCTCCTTAGCTACCACAAAATATCAACTGGCACTGCCTATGGTGGTGAAGAGTTTTGTTGGAGCAAAGACAGCCAATCAATCGTGTTCTCAAGTAGTGGTTCCCTTTTTGAAATCGAAATTGGAGGATCTGAACCACGAGAGATTGTTTCTCTTGACAAATCATTCCATCCTCAAATTGACGACATTGGCTTGTATTTCGTTATAGAACACAAAACCCGAATGTCACTGGCCACCTCATCGATGAATTCAGATGGATATGGATGGCCAACACAAATCCTCACAAATTACAGTTTTATCTACGATCCAGCAAGGCATCCCGATGGTACCATCATCGCCCATGCCTGGGATTTTCCACATATGTCATGGGATGGTTCCAAACTGGTCAGAATTGACTCTGATGGTAGTATCACAGAACTAACTGACGGCTCTGATTGGATCGCTCAACCTAGATACTCACCTGACTACAAACATCTTGCATTTCTCAATGAGGAGTCAGGCTGGATCAATCTCTGGGTCGCTGATGCCTCCGGTGAGAATAGAAGAATGCTAGTTGCAGAATCTCACGAACACAGTTATTCAACATGGGTTACAGGTATGAGAAATTATGCATGGTTGTCTAATGAGCGGATTGTGTTCACCCGCAATACTGATGGTACTATTGAATTAGTTGTGAGTGATCTTTCCGGCACCACTACAGTGCTTGATCTCCCCGGTGGAGTCTATGAGAAACTTCACTCAGATGGTGCTGGGTGGATTACCTTCCAATACAGCTCATACAGGGATCCCTATCGAATTCAGATGATACGGATTGGTGATGATAACCAAATTCTAGATAACAAAACAATTGAGCAGAGTGGAGTGATAATTGATTCCTTTGCTGAGGATTTCATTGCACCTGATGTCTACCACTTCCCTACTAGAGATGGAAATGAGGCCCATGCCCTTGTTTACAGTGACCCCTCATTCGATTCGCAGGATAGACCTCTGTTGATCAGCGTACACGGTGGACCAACAGGAATGTCTACCAACAAGTTCAATTTTCAGCCACAGTACTTTGCCAAGCAGGGGTGGATAGTAGCTCTGATCAACTATAGAGGTAGCATTGGGTATGGCCGTGACTACAGGAATATTCTCCGTGGTCGATGGGGTGATTATGATGTGTGGGACTGTCTGGACCTGAAAGCTGACATGGTGAAGAATCAAGGTGTTAATGCTAGCAAGGTGGCAATCATGGGTGGTTCTGCAGGGGGATATACCACTCTGTATGCATTGGCAAAATATCCTGGTGAATTTGCCGCAGGTGTAAATCTCTTTGGTGTGGCTGATCTATTTCTATTAGCCGAGGAAACTCACTATCTGGAGTCACATTATCTGGATATGATTATTGGTAAATTACCTGAAGACGCCAAAAATTACTACACCAGATCACCGATCAATTTTGCCGATAATATCACAGACCCACTACTGACATTGCAAGGGGAGGACGATCCCGTTGTCCCCAAGAATCAAAGCGAACTAATCCATGAATCAGCCAAAGGGGTGAAGGAAATGAAGATCTATCCCAACGAGGGACATGGTTTTCGTCTGCTCAAGACCTTAGAGGACATGTATCCTAGGATAGATAGATTTCTGCAGAAACACGTCGTATATCGTGTAGTAGAATGATTCTGTAGTCTATTCTGTTTCTTCTGCTTCAGTAGCGGTTTCTTCTTCAGAGGCTTCTTCCTTAGCTTCTTCTTTTGCCTCGGTTTTAGGTTCCTCTTTGGGTTCTTCCTTGGGCTCTTCTTTTACCTCGGTTTTAGGTTCCTCTTTGGGTTCTTCCTTCTTAGCTGGCGCCTTTTTGGCTTTCTTTGGTTTCTTTTCAGCAGGAGGATTTCTTGCATCAAATGCCTCCTTGCAATCAGGACAAAGAGTCGGATCAGCTCGGGGCGCAATATCTACTGGTCCTACCTCGAAGAAATTGGCACCATCAGATCGGGTACCACATAGTGTGTTAACTTCTCCTTGATCGACTAGATGGATCTCACCTAGGTGACCCAATCTTTTGAAAATCTGTTCCATGATACCCTGCCATCTCACCCTGTTTTTTATTTTGCTCTAGTGAAACAGGTAGAGTGCATACAATCCCATAGATTGATTACAATGATGAGAATTGCAAGATTATGGGTAAGGTGGCTCTGATTGGCAATGCACCCAAGCTTCTTCCACTTCTGGAGGGTCTTGCTCACCATCACCTCCTTTTGATTGACCAATTCAATAACCAGGCTCAGGGATGGCTTCAAATTCCACTTCGCAATTTTCACGATCTCACTATTGAACTCATCGAGTTCTCACCGGATGTGGTCGTCTATTTACCAGAAGGTGAAGATCATGAGAGTCAGGAGATTGCATTTGTCGAGTTGATTAATCACCTCAAAGAATCTATGATAAGCGTCAATCCCCATTTTGTGGTACTTCTTACGGTTTCAAAAGGTGAACTTGTAGAAGAATCCATATCAGTACTGACTGGAATAAAAAAACATACGGTACTTAATTTTCATCAAAGCCAACTCGAACATCGTCTATCCGAAGTGATCAAGGGTCGTATCTATGGAATTTTGACCATGTAGATAATTGGTAACCAATGTATACATAAATTGTCGTTCACTCAAGACTGACTTGTAGAATCCCCCATCTAGGGACTTAGAACATGACATATTCACATTCAATGGATTCGACAATATTTATATACCCAAGCAGAGA
>JAEOUB010000221.1 GCA_016839545.1 Candidatus Kariarchaeota archaeon
CATACCACTGAAGTCCCTCAGTAAATTTTTGACATCGAATTCCGAAAAGACACACTATATTTTAAGTTGCAGAGTAGATAAAAAATCACATGAATGACCAGATCAGGAGTCATTTTCCACAGATACAGGGCAGTATCTATCTGGACAGTGCAACGAAGGGTCTGATGCCCCAATCGTCCATTGATATCCTGGTCAATTCGTACCGCTCAGGATCGTACACCGTTCGCAAGGCACTTCATACCATGGCCCGATCGGCAGAAAAAGCTTATTTTGATACCAAGACATTTTTTGGCAATCATTTTGGAGTGGCAGACGATCAACTGGCATGGATGCCAGGAGCTGATGTGGCACTCACACAGGTATTTCATAGTCTGGTGGCAAGATATGATAGGCCACGAGTGATCACTACCATCTTTGAACACCACTCAATCCTGGCACCGTTGCTCCATCTCTCAGAGACCAAGAGGATTGATCTGACAATTCTTGACACCCAGCATGAACCCTGTCTTCACCAGTTCATCGGTACATTGGCAGAAGAGGGTAAACAGATCATTGTTGCCCTGGGTCACACCACGCAGGTACTTGGACTCTACAGAGATATTGATGCCATCAGCAAGGTCTGCAGAGAGAACAACATCTTGCTGGTTGTGGATTTCTCAAGAACAGCAGGTCAACATCCGGTGTCACTAAAGAAAACAGACATCGCAGTCATTGATGGATCAATCGATCTTCTGGGTCCCACAGGGACAGGATTGCTCTATGTCAGCAATACTATGGTCAAGGAATTGGAGAACCCTTTTCCAACCTCGGGCAATATTGGCAAGGTGACCACCACTCGTATAGATAGAATCAGCGGGATAGAGAAATTTGAGCTGGGCACCCCTGATATCGCAGGAATGCAAGCCCTTCGGACCTCAATACAATTCCTTACAGAACACGATACCATCAGTCATCGCCAGAACCTGATGAACCATCTGGTAGATAGGATAGACGAGATCCCCTCAGTATCCATTGTCGATCCCCTGTCTGATTCCTACTGTGGTAATCCCAAGCGGTCTTCAATTGTATCTCTGAATCTTGGATTTCACTCACATGATGTGGCACTCTATCTTGATGAGCTCTACAAGGTACAGGTACGCTCTGGTTTACTCTGCTCACATCCCGGAGTACTAGCAGTTGATATCGAGGAGACGATCCAGGTAGCAACTCATATCTACAATACAACATCAGACATTGATACTTTCATTACCGGTCTGCAGGCAGTCATGGGTATGTTTGGTGAATAATCAGATAAAATCCATTGATTGCTTCGTCTCTTTTCTCACTGATATCTCTTTCTTGATAGGATGCTGTCGTGCAGCATACATCTGGATGTGCTGTGCCTCGGGATGACTGGAAGTCGACAGATATCCCTCTCCAGGTCGTGACAGCTCACTGAGTTGCTCAATTTTCAGCTTGAATTCCTTGGCACATCGCTTGGTCTCATCAATGTCCATGGTACGCAGGATGAGCTTGGTGGCTGCATTTGACTTGATATCACGACCAAAATGGTTGATGACCTGTGATGCCAGGATCAGACCAAGTCCAAATTTTCTTGCCTCTGTTGCCAGCCGGTTGAGAATGGCATACGGATCGTCTTTCTTACCAGCATAGCCTGTGAGGATCTTCACCTCATCAATCATGATAAACATGCGGAATTTCGAGGTCTCACTCTCTTCCTCGGTGACATGACCCTTGGACAGTTGATAGGCATAGAGTTGCCTGATAATGGTATCTGCTGCGAGGAACTGCATATCTACGGTATTAAGAGGCTTGAGGAGGATACGTACTGGTTGATTGGCAATCTTCTCAATTGCAATCACATTGTTCTGACCTGAAAATGCAGGATGCTCAAGAATGGGTGCCAGTCGGTTCTCCACGGCCATCATGGTTGACGTGGTGATAGTCTCCAGTAATCGAATGTACTGCTGGTTGTTGCTGGAGATGAAGTATTCAGCAGGTGTTCGTATCAATTTGAGGAGGAACACAAATGTTGGTGGGGGGTTTCTCCAGCCTGAAGGATCAGTCTGGGTGATGCCATGTACATCATAGGCAAAGGTCAGCAGGTGCCGTAACCAGGCCTTCATAGTGGAGCTCATCTTGTTGCGGATGGCGTAATCAAACTGCAGCATCATCCGGTTGATGTGGGGTGCGGGTCCTCCATCAATCTCCGAGTAGGAAGTAAGCTCCATGGGATTGATAGAATGATCACCTCGGTAGTCGAGTGAGATCGTCTCGAAATTGAGATCGAGATCACCATGCAGATCGAGAATGACCGTGGGGATCTTGTGATACTCCAGCTCTAGAGCCAGGCTCCTCAGTGACTCAGATTTTCCACTTCCAGAACCTCCCGTTATGAGGGTTATACCATTCATCAGGGTCTCAGGTTTCCATACCACCAGTTGACCATTGTTCACAGCTCGCCCAAACGGGATACTCATCTTGTGAGCGTGGAGTGAGTGTAATTCATCCTCCGAGGGCTCATTGCTGAGTGAGGCAATAACCTGTGCCTTATCCTGTGATTTGATCCGCCGTGCCATCTTCTCCACGGCATTAGCCTGGGAGTCAATAGCTCGAAATGTCATACTGTGGGCACTCTGAGCCATCCTCAACAGTGAATGAGCCACAGACTCAAACTCCTGCTTATTTCCAATCGGTACATTCTTTCCCTCTTCAAGTGCGAGACTTGCTGCATCGATAAAGAAGGTCTTTGCTGCCGAATACTGGCCGCTGATAAGTAATTCATGACCTTTTTCTGACAGGAATTTGATCTGGTCAACGGCATCCATAGGGTAGAATTATGTTGTTATGGTTTATTTAATTCCCCTGTATTATAGAGATGATATGGAGATAGTATCTGCGGCGATATGGTGTGCAGAGGCAGTGCGAGAGTATCATTTTTGCGTTACAGCCAGTGCGTTTCATGATAGAATCTTTTTATCTATCTCATCAGTTAGGAGTATAGAGTGATACTCGAGATGATCCCTTTTGTTGAAATTGGATTAGTCGGGTTAGTCATTGCCATGGTGTATGGCAGTCTCTGGGATCGCTGGAGCTTTATGCGACATGACCTCTCACTTCTGGGATCACGTCGTGAAAAGGAAGGGATGAAGGGAACTCGATTGTATCGTGTAAAATATCCTGAGATTTTCAACAGCTCAGCCATCCTTGTTGCAATTGGATTTATTTTCCAATCAGAACGGTTTGGATACCCTGTATTGTACACTATTGCCGGTTACCTCCTCATCGCTTTTGCCATTATTGATGTGGGTACCAATCAAATGGTCCACGTTACCCTTGCCATGTTAGTAGCAGTCCTCATTATCATAGTCACTGTTGCCAATCTTATCAATGGCGACGTCTTTGTTCCCGTTTCAATACTTCTGATGATTGCCATCTACATGACACGGTTCTTTTTTGATGATGTTTGCAAAGGGTTCAATACCTCAGTATTTCAGAAATTTGCACTTACCATTTTCATCTTCTACAGTATCATCTAAGTCTCAAGTTTTCCACTGCGAGATACAACGCTACCCTCTTTGAAGACCATCTCCAAGTTGGCATCCTCCTGAAATATGGTAATATCAGTTTCAGGGTCCTTGGCAAGCACGATAAGATCTGCAAGATTGCCAGCTTTGATACTGCCTAACTCGTTATCAAGACGCATACAACGTGCTGAGATGAGTGTTCCTGCTTGGATCACCTCATACGGCGTCAAACCCAATTCATCAACCATGAGCTGCATTTCAAAGTCAGTGTGGCAGTGGTCTTTTGCAACTGGCGCGTCAGTACCAAGTGTCAGGGGCACACCTTTCTTGAATGCCAGTGCATGGCTTCTGGCCATTTCTTGTGAGACATGATTCCACTTGTTTATGACTTCGGGAGGCAGTTTGGCTCGCTGCTCATCGGTTGCAAACTTGATGAATGTACCTGCAGAGAGCGTGGGTGTGATGTAGGTACCCATCTGTACCATAAGGTCAATGGTATCCTCATCCAGCATGGTGGAATGCTCAATTGATCTCACTCCTGCCTTCACCGCTGCCTTGATGCCGTTGTTGTTGTGGGCGTGAGCACAGACATACATGCCCAATCTTTCGGCCTCTACTACCATGGCGCGGAGTTCCTCATCATTCCACAGAGAGAGATTGACATCACTGGTCTTCCCATGGAGCACACCACCGGTGGTCATGGTCTTGATGTGATTGGCACCATCTGCTTTTCGCTGTCTGACTGCGTGGAGAATTCCGTCGACACCAGATACAGGTTCATTGTTTTTTCTGTCGTGAATCAGTGCCTCTGGTCCAAAATATTCCTGGTTGCCCGGCTGTGCAATGGTGTTGAGTGCCAGACGCAGTCGAGGACCGATGTATAGGCCTTCGTCAATGAGCTGACGGAGTGAGGCAAGTGATTTTCTACCACCCACTCCACGAACTGTAGTCACACCTTTCGTGAGGTACGATTGGGCATGTTTGACTGCAATCAGGTCTGCATAGCTCTCCTTTCGACGGGTGAATAGGTCTCCCATATTCTGAAAATCTGTGAACCTGTAGTTGAGGTGGACGTGCAGATCGAAGAGCCCAGGGATGACAAATTTCCCCGTTCCATCAATGATGGTATCACCCTCATTCTGCGAGTATTCACTGTGAGGTCCCACCCAGCTGATGGACGTACCCTCGATAACAATGGTCTGGTTTACTTTTCGCTCCAATGTCTCTGTGTCCAGAAAATTAGTGGACGTAATGACTGTCCTGTGAGCCATAGCTTCGATATTTCACTACAGTATAAATGAATAGTCTGTGCAGAGTGGTTGCTCGTGTCCGACAGGTATACTTCGGGTCTTTATAGTAGACCTAAAAGGGGGGAAGTAAGACGGGTGAATACCGATGTCAGACTCCAATGTGGTTACGATATACAAGGTGCAATCAATCTCTTCTGCTCATCAACTTGATCTGCCCTATGACTCCAAGTGCAACCGTGTGCATGGCCACAATTACAGGTTTGAGATGTATATCACCGGTAAGGTAGATGTCCACGGGATGGTGGTTGATTTTCATCATCTCAAAAAAGTCGTTAACTCGTTGGATCATGTCAATCTCAATGATGTCCTTGATGTTCCCACCACTGCGGAGAACCTGGCAATCCATGTAACCCGTGAGATTATTGCACTTCGTACCTCTGGTCTCCATCATGTCAAAGTACGTGTGTGGGAGACAGAAACTGCGTATGCAGAATTTGAACAGCAGCTCTAGGTCGATGCAATGCCCCAACTGAATGTCAATGAGATATTTTACACGATTCAGGGTGAAGGACCCACCACGGGTACCCCATCTATCTTTTTGCGGTTGAGTGGGTGTAACCTCAGGTGTTACTGGTGTGACACCACCTATACCTGGTTGTATTCTGAGTCAATGGCAGATGGGATCAGACAGAAATTGCCAGTCGAGTTGAAGACCTATCCCCTTAATGTCTATTCAAAGGAACAGGAGACCCACACCATGCAATTTGATGATATCCTTGCCGAGATGGCACAATACTCCTGCACCCATATTGTGATCTCGGGTGGTGAACCATTGCTGCAGGCTGAACTCATCGATTTTAGCTCACTCTTGCTAGAGAAGGGATACTCACTCGAAATTGAGACCAATGGAACTCAGAGCCCACAGGGATATCATCAATCCATCAGGTTCAATGTATCACCAAAGCTGGAGAATTCGTACAATGATCTTGATAGAAGGTATATTCCCGCTGTTCTTGACGAATTCCTGGTAGCAGATACGATTTTCAAATTTGTTGTCTCTAGCAGGGAAGATCTGCAGGAGGTACAGGAGATCATATCCAACCACAGTATTCCCCCCGATCGGGTCTATCTCATGCCAGAGGGCAAGACCTCGGAAGAACTAGCACCCCGATCGAAGTGGTTAATAGAACTGTGCAAGGAGTATAATTACAGATACAGTCATAGGCTCCACGTTGAGCTGTTTGACAAAAAAAGAGGTGTGTAAATGACAGGGGTAATTACCTACCGGACCAGAGAAGATGGGTTTCTGATAGTATTGGTTGAACTTACACAATCATCTATATTTCTTGCCTTTCTCCTTGATCCTTGGAAAGCAGGATACAGGGATTTTGACCAGCACAAGGGGTCTCTGAAGGATCTTAAACGTAAGTTGGGTGCACCCAAGCTGAAATTCCATGAGATACCAAAGAAAGAGGCTGCATTATTGCTCAGACAGAATGTCGAGATTGCTCATCATCTTGGAATCGATATCGATGAAGATGCCATGAAATGGATGAACAAACTTGGTGTCATGAAAATCGACTACAAACAAGCCCTCTACCGTTGCTTTAACTGCGAGCGAAATGATCTGAGTACTGACCAGATCGATGAGATACTTGCAATTGCCTCCCGTGAGATCACTCAAGGCGTTATCGGCACTGATGAGGAAGAGCAGTATTTCAAAATCTGTGCTGAATGTGAAAATGAGCTACATGACAAGCACGAGGGCCAGAGTCACCATCATCACTAACGCAGTCAAGTTGAATGAATTGGGATTATTGTTTATTCAGTCGGGTATATATAGAAGAGTTAGACATTATGACTAATTGATTTCTATGAGAAGTAAAACAATACTTAGTACTTTTGTCCTTTCCCTTCTACTACTGGGCTCACTGCAGGTAGCAGGTGAAGATATACAGCCTGTCGAAATCCAGACTTCAAGTTCAGGCAATGTACTGGTACTTCACACATCCAGTTATATTGCAGATTACTTGACATGGCTTTCAGATGCAGGAATTCCAGCAGTCGAATACCCGGCTTACTCAAGTATTCCTTCGGTTGCAGAACTCGCGGTATATGATCTTGTGATGTTCATTCCAGATGTTCTGTCACACAATAACTCCCAACTGGGAGACAACTTCGCAGATTACATCGAACTCGGAGGAAAAGTCATCGTGTTTACATTTGGTTTCCACGCCTCATGGGGTGTCACAGGTAGATACAATACCACGCATGCACCATTTACCATAGGTACAGATCCTTACAGTTCAAACACATATTCAGGAGGATCCCCTCATCCAATTATGCAAAGTGTTACTTCACTGACTAATTCGTACACTGAACAGACTAATACTCTCACATCGGGTGCAGTATCACTTGTCGATTGGGACAGTGGCTACTCCATGATTGCCCAGAAAGGCAACTCCCTTGGTGTCAACCTCTATCCAGGGTTTGGATACACCGGTGATATGAGTGTTCTGTTCCAGAATGTGGCATTGCATATGCTAAAGACCTCAGATGTGTTAATCCTCCATAAGTCTAGTTACGCCTCGGATTATATGACATGGCTAGCAGACGCAGGAATTGTTGCAACTGAGTATTTTGCATCCAATACCATTCCTTCAGTTGATGTACTTTCCCAATATAGGGTCGTGATGTTTATTCCTGATGTTCTGTCGCATAACAATTCGCAGCTAGGAGACAACTTCGCAGATTACATTGAGCTGGGTGGTAAAGTCATTGTGTTCACTTTCGGATTTCACGCCTCATGGGGTGTAACAGGAAGGTACAACACAAGCTATGCACCATTTACCATAGGTACTGATCCTTACAGTTCAAATACATACTCAGGCGGATCACCTCATCCAATTATGGATGGTGTCAGTTCACTCACAAATAGCTTTACAGAGCAGACCAACACCCTCACATCAGGTGCGGTATCTCTTGTAAACTGGGACAGTGGTTACTCCATGATTGCCCAGAAAGGTAACTCCCTTGGTGTCAACCTCTATCCAGGTGTTGGATACACAGGTGATATGAGTACCTTATTTGTCAATACAGCTCGGCATATGCTTCAATCAACCACCTTCAATCCACAGGAAGAAGTCTTAGTCCTTCACAAATCAAATTACGTCTCTGATTATATGACATGGCTAGCAGACGCAGGAATTGTTGCCACAGAATACAATGCACTGAGTTCCATACCTTCAGTTGATGAACTATCCCAATACAAGGTAGTGATGTTCATACCTGATGTTCTGTCACACAATAACTCCCAACTTGGAGACAACTTCGCAGATTACATCGAACTTGGAGGAAAAGTCATCGTGTTCACCTTCGGATTTCATGCCTCATGGGGTGTTACAGGTAGATACAATACTACACATGCACCATTTACCATAGGTACCGATCCCTACAGTTCAAACACATATTCTGGAGGATCTCCTCATCCAATTATGGATGGTGTCAGTTCGCTCACAAATAGCTATACAGAGCAAACCAACACCCTCACATCAGGTGCTATATCACTTGTCGATTGGGACAGTGGTTACTCCATGATCGCTGAAAAGGGTAACACCCTTGGTGTCAACCTCTATCCCGGTGTAGGATACACTGGCGATATGAGTATCCTGTTCCAGAACTTGGCCATGTATATGTTAGGCGTTGTAGATACCACACCACAGGTTCTTATTGGCCCCTCATCCGTTGTCTATGAAATCGGTACTGATGCAAGTATTGATTTAACAATCATTGACAACAATCCCAGTAGAATTGATGTGTATGTCAATACAGAGTTTGTCTTCAATACAACATGGGTAAATGGTACAAACATATTCTCAGTTAGTGATATAGTATTTGACATTGATACCACTCAGTTACTTGGATTATTTGATGTACAATTGATAATCTTTGATGAAGGGAACAACAGTATCACCTATGATTTCACGGTCAATGTTGTCGATACACTCTCTCCTGTCTTTATATCTGCTAATGCCATTGGTTATATGTTAGGAGACGCATCGGAAGCTCCTGGAAATGTAACTTTTGTGGCAGTAGATCCCACTGCAACTGAATACTCAATATTTGTCGACGGTGTGTTCTATGCAGAAGGTAATTACTCTTCAAACTCCGAAGTTGTTGTGGAGCTTGCTGGATTCCACCCTGGTGATCATATTGTGGATCTGACAATCTTTGACCTTGCTGGAAACAAGAATCAGGTTTCCTTATCATTTTCAGTTGGTGAGGTAGCACAAACATCCACATCAAGCACATCTGAGACTTCCACGGATGACACATCTACAAGTGAGACCACTACTACGTCGACTACACCTGTCAGTACATCTACGTCAACTGTTGAAACATCAACCACTACTGAAGAACCTTCAAATTCCTCTGATGAACCGACGATTGACCTCGATCTCCCTGTCAACAATTTAGTTGTAACAATGGTATCTGGTCTGATCAGCACTTATGCAATTCGTAGAAGAAAACTCAACTAGGTATCACTTAATCATCTAACATCAAATAAATCAAACAATTTTGATCATCATATCTTTAATCTACTTATTCAGCTTCATCTTCATCAAAA
>JAEOUB010000222.1 GCA_016839545.1 Candidatus Kariarchaeota archaeon
TAATAATTCGATTCTCGGATCACCTTGTTAGTGGGACACTTGCGCGAAATCACCTGGTTATCGCCAAAGAAAATCTAGCAAAACCTATTTTCAGCCCCCTTTGCGGCATCTTCAATTTTTTTCTAGCCCTTCCCGCCTAGCTGTCTTCTCAGGATTAAGATAGCTAATCACAGCACTATCCCTGCTTAACAGATAGACACTGTACAGTAGGAAGATTAGCCACCCACCATTGAGCCTGGGTGTCCAGACTGCATAGCTTGTATCAATTATAGGGGATGGCAGAAAGATAGGGTTGAGAAGCTCTGTTGCCAGATATATCAGGGTTTGAAGAGAAAGGACAGTAAATCCAGCCATACGATTCCCTTCGCCCAGCTTGGTGATTTCTCTGCTTCCTGTCAGCAAGATCATCGGTGGCAGGACAAAGAGACCCAACTCGGTCTTTCCCTCCGAGTAGATCTGCAGAGTCATCACAAAAAGTCCAATGGTGAAATACAGGAGCTGTAATACGGCGAAAAGCTGAAACATCATCAATTGAATTGGCACGAAGTGGACGGGCGTAACAGGTACCGTTTTATCAAATTCATGACCACACAATACACAATGCGGAGTCTCCTCATTGTTTGAGTGTCCACATTCTGTACAATCTGCCATGATTAAGGTGTGAATTGAATTATGCTAAAAAAGAATATTGACTTCATTGAGTTATTTGGTTATAATTGGCACAGCTACGTTGTGAGTGGCGTTCTCCCTCTTAGAGCGAAATTCCTCATTCTCAAGTAATAGGTAAGAGGTACTGCAAGTATCACTGCAGCCAGTGTAACAAAGGCCCATTGATACATCTGCACTATTTCCGGCTCTGGTTGGGGAGAGGTGACAGTGATGGTGTCTTCTCTAACAATAACGCCGTCTACAAGCTCGCTTACCTTGACCAGATCCAGGGCAGAATTACCCATCCAGCTTCCAAACCAGACCTTTTCAGAGTCTATGTTCAGTTCAGCTTTGGCAGACAGAATGATCTCTCCTTCATACATGACTCGCAAGACATCATAATCATCGTGGAAGATTCTGAATCTGTTGGGCTTGTCTAGATCGGATGATTTGTAGGAGTCAAGGATTGAGAACTCTCCCTCGTCATACTGTGCAAGTGCCATCTGAGGTTCGAGGGCACCTCCTCGCTCGAAGACATTGGGTGCGTCTCCTGAGACCATGAGTAACATGTAGGCAGAGATGTCCATCTGTTCCAAGGACTTTTCATCAAAGTTGTAATCACCTGAGGGATCATTAACCATAAACGCAAAGAAGTCTAAACTATGTCCATCCGATGTCCATTTGAAAGACCACTCACCCACGCCAACATCGCTGTCATGCCAGGCTTCGTGGAACCTTTCGATTATCACTGTACTTCGTTCAGCATCGTTCACATCCATGTACCCCAGAGGTGATCTCATCTCGGTAAAGGTACCATCAGGATTCTGGAATCTTGCTACATCATCTGTTGTGATCTTTGTATCTATCTGGCTGAATTTATCGCCATTGTAGTCGTACGAATGCAACGTCCAATCGGACGCCTCTTCGAAATCTGATTCCCAATATATATCTACACTGGCTGCCACGCTCTGTGGCATCAGCAAGACAATAAGGGTCAGACTGAGTAGTATATTGAATTTATTTATTCTAGGTCGCATAGTGTCCACCATTGTGGGAACAATACTTTGCTTAGGTGATATATAAAAATAGCCCTCTGTTGCATTTATTATCACTGCAATATGTATAGTAAAATTACCGATTTCTCTTCCATTTTGCCCATATGTCGCTTAAATAGCCAATCAAACATCGTGTGTGTGGTTCCTGCTGTTATGCTCCGCGATCGCCCTTTCAGGCAAATTTACCAGATCACTCACAGTTTGACGTCCGCTCAGCTCTCACCTGATGGAAAAATCGTTCCAGCCTACTACAGAGCCTATCGCTATGATATCCAGAAACAGCAAATCCACGGTCCAAATATCAAACTGATCTATTGGGGTGACATTGAACAGATTATAGGGATCCTCCCAGGTATGGTCATTGAGGTCACACTTCGTAATCTCTCCCGGTATTTTAACCAGTACAGTGCCCAGATCCAGTCTCCTGCCACCTACAAGATTCTCTCTGGGTAGGGATGTTACACCACTATCTAGATGGAGTTGCCACACAGAAATTCATCGATTTTGTGTAGGCCTTTTTACATTCACACTGATAGCATGTTTCATGGCAATTCTGCAGGTAGTTCTCACTGTTTTCTTCGGGATACTAGTCATCCTCCTCAGTCTCCTGCTCCTCTACATCGTGGTCCTCTCATATTTTCACCGGATGTATACCACATCATACAGCCTCAATATCTCGACAAACAACCCACCTGTGCTTGTGATTGTCCCAATTGCCTATGTGCCTGGATACATATTTTCTGAAATGATCGATGCCATGAGAAATATCCAATATGATAACTTTCAGATTTTCGTCACCGCCAAAATTGCAGACCATGACCTTCCCATCTATACCTCTTTGCGAGATAGATACAATTTCACTCTTTTCATCGAGGATGATGAGGATCCAGGCTACAAGGCCAGAGCACTGAACAGGGTACTCGTAGATACACAGATGGAAGGTCATCAATATGCGATTATAGTGGATGGCTACCATATTGTGAAACCCTCGATAATTCGAGATTTTGTTTCCAAGTTCAATACCCAAGCACAAAACGTGGCGTACATTCAGGCTGGAGTAGATTACATTGCAAATAATCTCATAGGTCAATTTGGCCGGACACTGCGTGCCCATCTGTATTACTACTATATCCAGGCTCGCTCGCAATTTGGTAATGCCCAGTTTAACGGCAGCACCTGTTGCTTCAAACTTGATATCCTTCGTGGCCTCGGAGGATTTCCCGAGTATTCCTATACTGAGAACTCTGCTCTCAGTGTCAAACTTCAACTAGAAGGGTATCAAGGTAAATTTCTGGCAAAATCCCTATCCACCTGTCCTTCAAGGTCCACGCTTTCCACAACCACCTCTCAACTCTACAGATGGGGTCA
>JAEOUB010000223.1 GCA_016839545.1 Candidatus Kariarchaeota archaeon
CTCTACCTTGCCGACGGGAGATATTCCTATTTTCACAGTCAACCCATTGACGTCCTCTTCTCATTCAGCATGATCCTCGTCACCCTCATGTATCTCTTTCACCTGTTCCTGGAGAGCAGTGAGATCAATGTATCATCCGGGGTAGCTGCGGGAGAGATTGCCATGGACAGTGATGAGTATCAGACTCTCATCAAAGGCCTGCGACTCACACCACGTGTCGGCTTTCTTATCATCTCATTCGCAATCTTCATCATGTTCCTGCATCAGTGACTAGCGGTACCGTATGGGGTTATTGACCCAGAGTCGTCGCATATTCATTCCCCCTCCACTTGCCTCAGTCAGGTAATGCACCAGCATGGGGCCCATAGTGGATACCCACAATCCTGTCAGTAGAGAGATCAGAATTCCCTGCCCGAACTGGGAAACTGGTGTCAAAAATATCATATTCTCAAATATCAACAGGACCCAGATTGCCACAAGTATGGCAATATAATGAGCCAACCGCCTGGAGACATCAGAAAGATCATACCGTATCTCCTTGGGGTAGCTAAATAGTGACAGCCCCAGGAAAATCCCAAACATAGCGATCAGCATCCTCAGATCCAAATCCTTGTCCATGGACTCCAGCATGGAGTCTGCAAAGTTCTGTGTGAACGCTGCACCTTTCAGGCTGTAAAGCGATCCAACGATGGTGAACAGCACAATACTGCCACCTACTTTTCTTTCACGGGTGCTGAACATAGACGCCTCTCGAAAATCATCCAGTCTCTCCTTGACAATGAGACCCACGTACAGGCCAATGATTGCACCGGCAACGGTGCCACTCAGGTGGTTGAAACCAAGGTATGGTCGGATCAGAATAGTGACGGTCACATAAACATGGAGCAGCCACTGTTTCCATTTTGGCAGGCTATTTGAGTAGAAGAAAACATACAGGGCAGCTGCCACCATACTTGACTGTGCGGGAAAGTCATGATCATCAATCGGTGAGGGGATCAATTCCGAGTAGACTCCAGGGATCCAATCTGTCCACATTGGATCGGGTCGGCTCACATTGATCAGGTGTTTCATTCCCTCACCAATAAACAACCCTGCCACAATCACAATCACCATGACACCCAGCGCATTCCTTCTCTGGTTGGTGAACATGAAGTAGATCATAATGCTTGCAAAGAACACTGCTGCTGTCATCCAGAACAGTCCCAAAAATACAGGATCCAAGACTGGACGCAATGCAGCTATCCGGATATATGTGTCCACAAATTGCTCATCTAACGCAGTGTATCTCTGTTCCACAATATAGCAGAACACAATCAATGCAAATCCAATTCCCATTACCACCGGATGTCGAAGCACAGATTGTATTACAGAGACTTCTTCCTTCCCTTCTCTGATCATATTGCCCGTAGTTGGATTTGGGATTATATAATTTCTAGTTTTAGAATATGGACGTATCAGTGGGTAATGTGGGTAAAATACTCAGAATTGTATTTCTCAGTCTGAGACTTTCTTCTCACGCATCCATCTCCCTGTGAAGTACCTCACCCAGAGGATCAGCAGGGCTGTGGGGAGTAATCCAAATGAGAAAACAAAGTTGTAGACCAGCCAGGTTTCTAATGGCGCATTGACCTGCACGTACCAGGTAAGCGAGTAGGCAAAGCTATTTCCCAGCCAGTGTACCAGCATAGCAGGCCAGAGACTATCCGTCTTCAATGTCAGATAGGCATAGAAGATACCGAGACATGCTGCCCATGCTACCTGTGCCCACACCCAGACTGCCTCTCTGCCCATATCCAGGTTCAGCAGGTGTATCAGGCCAAAACCAATGGCAGTGATGGCAATTGATTTCTTCTCAGAGTAGTGCTGCATAAATAATACCAGGAATAAACCTCTCCACCCCACTTCCTCAAGCCCTGAAGGCAAAGAGGCGAGAACGCTGTTGGATTGCAGATCGGGACTCAGATTGAAGACATTTAACCTGATCCAGTTGAAGGACACCGAATACCCCAGAGATGCCCGGTAGATGATTGTACCCAGTCCCTGGCAGAGGGCAAGTATACCCCATGATGTTATGACCAGCAGTAGTAACCTGCCCATAGGACGTACATTGGCGATGCGAATGTCTCGCAGATACTGCATGTATCCCGTCTTACCCTTGGGAACATGAAAGAAGAATGGGACTAGGACAAAGTAGACCACAAATGTCGCAAAGACAAAGGTAAGCCGTCCCAGACCGAGATTGGAGCCGACAGACAGCATTATCAAAAACAGAAAGGTGAGACTGAACAGTGTCACCCAGGGATGCTCCTGAAAGGAATATTTCCCCTTCTCAGGGCTTTTCTGCAGTGTAGAGGGATCTGAAACTGATAACATGGAAAATTATTGCTATCGGAATTATATTAATCCTCGCATCCCGTTCTAATTAGTTTCAGTAGCTTCATATTTCCATGCCTCTAGCTCACAGATTTTTTCGAATCCATTTCGTGCTGCAATGGGGGCTGAGGTACCCTCTTTGGCCTGGATCACCACATGTGTCTTGCCCCATACCTTTGCTGCCTCATTTCTTACTCGCAGCATCGAGGTGTAGATACCTTTTCCACGGTACTCGTCCAGCGTGGCAGCACCACCAAACAGGGCATAATCTGTCCCAGGCAGGTTAACCAGTACTCCCACACCAATGGGCTTGTCTCCATCATAGGCCACGAAGGACTTCGTGTTCTCCTCTCCTCCAATTGACTGCATAAAGGGATAGAAGATGCCTCCTGCACCCTCAGGCATACCATATGCTTTCTCATATGTTGCCTGCAGCTCCCGGTTCTTCCAATCTTCCAGGGCAATTTCACGGATGTCGTAGGGGCTGGGTTCTCCCTCAACTGCCATATCGGTGGATCTAGTCATACCAATGATCTTTTCCTGGAAGGCAAATCCCTTGCTCTCCAATACCCCCTTGAGCTGTGGAGTCTCGCTGTTGGGACCGGTGATAAAGCAGATGGACTGCCAGCCAAA
>JAEOUB010000224.1 GCA_016839545.1 Candidatus Kariarchaeota archaeon
AGTAAATTGATATCTCAGTTTGATTGATCTTCATTTCTTCTCCCCCACATATTCATGATAGATATGAGAATACACCCTACATCTAAGGAAGGTACTCTCATAATCGCAGATTAACGGGCGATCAGGTGCCTTGTATCCAAGGTAGGAACATCCAGGAAGATCTGACCTGAATGGACAGTGAGAGATTGTCTCACCGACTGGAAGCACATCAAGTACAAGATAATCCCTTTCAATACCCAACGTGTAGGGATGACTTCGATTGAAAGTTATGAACTGGCTGACAACGATCCCGAAAACAGTGAATATAGCTGAGAAAATGTAGAGCACAACAAAAATCAGTAAAATACTGAGGATGCCAACAAAACCACCTGGAGTGGTAAAAAGTAGAGAGATTAGCACAACCCCTGCAGAAAGTACGGCAATTGTCACGGGGATGGCAGAGCCTCTAAGTAATGCTGAAGAAGAAGCCCCTCTTTTCCTTTTGATGTATATCCCTGCAAGAGTCCAGCCTCCTACGATCAGACTCAAGCCAGCTGGATGGACAATCATTGTGACCCATAAAATCAAAATACTAAGCAATCCAAGATCAAGATCAACTCCCAAGAACATCGAAAACAGGAATTGAGGATTGATTAATTGATATAGAAATAGTCCAATCAAGAGAGTTGTATTTGCAATAAACAAGGCCTCAGCTGCATCACCCAGCTGCCACTGTTTGAATTTTTCCTCAAGATCTACATTTAGTACTCGTTGAACACGACTCATGAAATTACCCCCATAAATATTTTAGAAGGATAAATGACTTTGAAGAAAATGTATAGATACACTAGTGCAACAATAAATAGGAATATCGCAGATGCCGGTAGTGATACTGTAAAAATGATACCGACAAAAATTAGCAACATCGCAATGAGTAAGAGGACTTGAGCAAAAAGATATTTTGCAACTGCAATTCCCCAAAGGCGATATTTGGTCGATGTGTTAAGATAAACGCCACCAAGAAGTGCTCCTGATATCACAAAAAAGAGAACAAACTGAACGGGCAACTTATCAAGATTACAAGTATCTGAAAAAAACCTGGTCAAATCAATCAAGAGCTGCATAACATACGTTATGCTGATGAATAGATACATACTTTTGAAGAACTTCTCAGTGGCTGGAGTATCAAGTCGAGTCAACTCATCGACGACACTCTCGACTGTTTGGTTACATTTCCAGCATTTTGTTCCAAATATTGGCAGTGGGTATTGGCAATTAGAACACGCAAATACCTCAGTAGCACCACAATGTTCACAGTCCAAGCCAGGTTTAGGATTCTTACAATTGGAGCAGACGTGCGAATTGTCAAAATTTGTAAAACTCAATGAAATCATTCCCTGATCAAGACGAGGATCCACCGTGTGACTGAAATTAGGTAGATGCCATTGCATACATACCTCACACTCAGTTATCTCTAATCGCCGATATCTCAACATAATTGCGATCCATATTGTTATACTTACTGGGATGAGCAACCAGTTGACCAGAGGAAGATTGTAATACAGAGTTTGATCTGAAAATAGAATGGAAGATCCATTCCAGAGACCGTGCAGTAGAACTGCACCTAAAAAATAGGGAAAGAATATTTTGAATTCATTACGAGTCATAGCCGAGTTATCAGAACTCTGCATTGCAACAATTATTCCTAGCGCGGATATCAGAGTTGATGCAACATGTAGGGGGTTTACGGATCTGAGAAGCAGCTGAAAATTCAAAAATCTCCATTCTTCCTGTACCTCAATGTTCTCAAGTGAGGCGCTCCAAGTGTAGAGATATGTCTCGAGTAAGTTAAATACGCCACCTCCAATTATTGCCAGGATGAGAAAATATTGGGGATTGGAGATATATCGAACTGTTCTCCCATTCTTTTCCTTGAAGTGGACGCTCAGAAGAAGCGCAGGGTAAATCTTTACAAATTCCTCAATTATTGGAGCAAAGATTGCGACAAGGAGAAATATAGCCTGTTCCAAATTAAGGACTCCAACTCCAAGTAGACTGATTGCAATAAGTGAGGATCGTGTATTAATTGTGAGTGCAAAGAAGATGCCCAGTATTGCCATAAGTAAGCCAAATAGAAACATGTCACGAGTTTGACCATCAAATGCAGGTATTTTCAATAGCCAAAGAGAGATGAAAATGACAAATGAGAATGCCATTAATGGACCAAGTAAATTGAAAACCACTCTAGCGCCTACGAATTCCCATGATAGATATTCAAGCAGGAAAAAGAGTAGAAGAGAGCCTGTAGCAAGGAGGATCCGGGCATTATCTTGGGAAACGGTTAGTTTTCCCCTATATCCAGACCCCATCAACATGATCCTCAACAGACCAGTCAACTACAAAACAGTTATTCCCAATTCAAGTCAAGTAGAGTAATCTTCTTTGATTTATTGAGGTCAAGAATAGGGCTAGATTAATAAGAAAAAAGATAGAGAATACTATAGTGGAAGATCAAATATTCGATGCGAACGCAAAACCTTGGATCGAGAGTAGTCATGGAAGGACGAAAGTTCTCCTTGGAGATAGGTACTCCAAAACCAGTCGTTTTCGGCTTTTCAACCTCAAAGCAGGGGAAGTTTTCACTACACATGAACATGATTTTACCCAATGTATGTACTTTACCTCAGGCATAGGAGAGGTATCAGTTGATGACACAAAGACTAAGATCTATCCAGGTCTCACAGTCATAGTTCTTCCACAACAGTGTCACTCCATTGTGAATTTAGGGGACGAAGAAATGAACGTGGTTGTATTTGAGAGCCAAGAAGTGAACTTACAAGACACACCTTTTGTCGATTTTTAGAGTTTATTCAGCGATTGTTGTACGTCAGCAATTAGATCATCAACATGCTCAATACCACACGAAAGACGGATCAAACCATCATTGATCCCAATTTCATGTCGTCGTTCAGGTTCAATTGACCCATGAGTCATTTCTGGTGGGTATTCGGCGAGTGATTCCACACCTCCCAGAGACTCTGCAAGTGAGAAAATCTCGAGATTGGAAAGAAACCTCTCTGCTTCTGCGCGATTGGAAAGATCGAATGAAACCATTCCTCCTCCTCGACTCATTTGCTTTCTTGCAACATCCTCATTTGGATGACCTGCAAGGAACGGGTAGTATATCTGATTGATCCGATCATCCTGTTGCAAGACCTTGACCATCTTTTCTGCGTTGCTGCAGTGCCTCTCCATTCTGAGTGCCAGTGTTTTGATTCCTCGAGAAAGAAGCCACATATCAAAAGGTGATGGGACAGCTCCTGCAGAATTCTGGATAAAACGTAGTCGTTCAGCAAGCGAGTCACTGTTTGTCAATACAATGCCACCAACCAGATCAGAATGGCCTCCGAGGTACTTTGTTGCTGAATGAACCACCATGTCTGCACCATAGTCAAAGGGGGCCTGAAGGTAAGGAGTCGCGAATGTATTGTCTACAACAGTCATGATGCTCTTTTCCTTGGCAATTGTTGAGAGTGCACCCAAATCTGATACCTTTAACAGCGGGTTGGTTGGTGTTTCCAACCAAATCATTTTGGTGTTATCTTGGATCGCTGTCTTGAGTTTGTCAGGGTCAGTCAGATCAATGAAGGAATAACTCACATCAAAATTTTTCATGACTTTATCGAAGAATCTATAGGTACCACCATACACATCATCACCACAAATCACATGATCTCCCGCCTGAAGAAGTAATTGGATAGATGTAGTGGCAGCAGAACCCGAAGCGAAAGCGATACCATGTTGGGATTTCTCTAGAGAAGCAACCTGATGTTCCAATCTTTGACGAGTGGGGTTATTTGTCCTCCGGTATTCAAAACCCCTGTGTTTACCAATTCCATCCTGCTTAAACGTGGAACTCAGATGAATGGGAGGGATAACAGCTCCGGTTTCCGGGTCTGCTTCCTGTCCATCATGTACAGCTCTGGTCTCAAATTTTGGTGTCATACCGTCTAACCTGTTGCTGAGTACAAATAGGTTAAGATAGGAGTTAGAACACTGAAAAGATCAATAAGAAATTAGTACTTCTACTGGGAAATTATTGAATATGTCTTCTCGAGATACAAACCCATA
>JAEOUB010000225.1 GCA_016839545.1 Candidatus Kariarchaeota archaeon
AACAGGTCTGGCACTGCATCTCTGCCTCTTCAGCAATACTGCGGTAGCAGATCTCACATTTGTCACTGCCAACCTTGTCCATATGGGGCTATGTCCGTTCTATGTATATAAATCCTGATAATTTGTTGAGATTCATCCGTACGCTCAATTCTGATTATTCATGAGACATCCTGCTCATCAGCTCTGGCAGATACTTGCTCAGATCTCCACTGACAGAGAGGCTGATGGAAAGGGGTTTTACAATCCTGTTCCTGTAATCGGAATTTCGAGGTAATTTTGCCAGCAGCTTGAAGATCTCCTCCAGAATCTCGGCATTGACATCGAGGTCGATAATTGAATAGAGATCAACACTGGTACCATCGTAGTTGGACTGCAGTATCTTCTTACCAGCAGAATTTAGCAGGTCAGTGAAGTGAGCAGAGCTCTCATTGAGTTTATCTACCAGCTCTCCACCCTGCTTGTAGTAGTCTGATGTCCGTATCTCATCATTGGTCCGCTCCATGGGAGTCAATATCCTGTAGCCCTGCTTGGAGCCATCAATTGCCTCATCCAGTACTTCCTTGGCGATGATGCCACAGTTGACCAGCAGGTCAAGAGAGCGAAACACCGATGCCTTTGGGATAGACAGTTGCTTACGAAGTGTGGCAGGAGTTGCGATTCCCTCGATGACCAGGTAGTTGTAAATCATCAATGTGGCTTCGGAGTTGATGATCTTGATGAATGTCTCAATCTTGTCCTCGATATTCTTTGGATTTGAATTCATTAGTATCGCTCTCTATCTCGACTGTGAGGTGAATTTATTACAAAGTTTTCAATGCAATCCGTCTGGCAGGATAGTCAATGATGAGCTTCTTGTCTTTTAGTATTGGAAAGCCGAGGATACCATCTTCAAAGTTAGCAGGAAGGTTGATCACAAGAGTTGGATGATCTGAGGTATCCACCTCGGTGTCCCAGACTGTGATTTTATCAAGTAAAAATCCCCAGGTCTGCACTTTTCCACCGAAGCCCTCTGCTTGTTTGGTAGGATCATCGGGCGACTGGTACTCCCATCCCAGGCGATCCATAGTACTTTTTGAGATACAGTTGTAGGAAGCCCCACTGTCAAGGATAAAACTCATCTTCTCGCCATTAACCGTAGCGGGAAGTTTGGTAAGATGACGGAGCATGAATTCCAGGGGCTCCATCAGGGGATCATTTTCAGCATCTTCCTCGGATTCCTCTAGTGAAAACACCTGGTTCCTGTAATCAAGAACGATCCGGAAGTCCTTGAGCAGCTCGAATCCGATAACGCCCTGTACCTCTCCGAGCAGTGCCATATCCATGACACCAACATTGAGGTCGACAAATTCCTTGCCTGCAAGATTGAGATTTACCCTGCCAAAATCCATGGTCACAGGGGCTGTCCCCACACCACTGACCTCTCGTCTATCACCGGTGTATTCCAGGTTGAGTGACTCTGCAAGGGGACGACTGATGATGACCTCGCCAGCTCCGATGTCAACTGCAAGTTTGACCTCGATGCCGTTAACGGTGGCCATAACCTCGGGTATTCGTTTTTCTGTTCCAAGTTCAAAAGGGGTGGTAATGATTTGACTCATTCTAACTGTCCAACACATTGGACATATATTAAGTGAATCATAAATGTCTAATGCATTGGACAATTAATAAATATCACCTGGAAACATGAATACTGGGGCTTGATTCTGTCTTTTTGTTATAGGGTGTTATTTTGGTGTATGAAAGAGTGAAAACGGATTGATTTTCGTGGTATTCGATCTTATTCCTCTACAACTTGAATAGGTGCCACAGGCTCATCCAGTAGCATCTTGTGATCCAACTCGCCAAGCTCTGCAGGCTCTGCTTGCTCTTCGAGCTCAGTCAGCACTGCCTGCTTTGCCTCATTTGCAGCTGCAATGGCTTCTGCCTCACGTCGCTGGGCGTCCTGCTCGACACCGAAGATTCTGATGAGTAGCAGGCCAACTACGCCCAAACCGATGAGTGCCAGCCCAATGTTGGAGTAGATCAGGCTGATCGGAGTGAATGTGACCATCCATGCAGCAAGTGCAGCACCACCGACTTGGGAGAGTGCTATACCAGTACCGAGGAAGCCGTTGATTTTCCCGAGGTGCTCATTGGGAATAATAGCCTGCATAAGTGCAGACAGAGGAATTGAGAAGGCGACATTGATTGCACCAATGATGGCCATACCAAGATACAGTGATACCTTGGGTGGTAGTGGCAGACTCGCAGCATTCCCAAGGATGAGGAGTGATGCCGAAGCAATGAACACAGAGGCGGTGGTGAATGTCACTTTCTTACTGATAGATCCCTTGGCGGTTAGCAACAGGGCAGTTACAAGCCCAGTAACAGCACCGACAGCCAGGATGTATCCGAACTCTGCCTCATTCAGGCCAAAATTCTCACTGACGTAGATCACGAACAGCGGATCTATCATACCTATAGCGAAGATGACAGCCATGAAGAAGACCATGATGAATGCCATCACTTTGTCACGTACAATCATAGAGGCACCAAATTTGAGGTCACCAAATATCTTGCGGACAGTCATGCTGCCTTCCGATTTTGGCTTCAGATCCGTCCTGATTGACAGGATAAGCAGGGCAGAGATGAAGTAGGAGACACCATCGATGATAAAGGCCATCTCCAGGGAGTAGGTGGCGATGAGTATGCCAGCGAGTGCTGGCCCAATTATTCGTGACAGCTGTGCAAAGATCTGGATAATACCATTGGCCTGTACCAGTGCTTCTGGCCGTTCAACAACGACGGGGATTGAGGCACCACGGGCAGGATAGAAAAACAGCCGCACCATCGTGGAGATCACTGCAAAAATGTAGATATGCTCGATCTGGCGGGTGTACATTGCCACGTAGACAAGTCCGAAGGAGGCAAATGCACCAAACAGGTCGGCGATATACATGATCTTCTTGCGATCAAAGCGATCGACGAAGGCACCAGTAAATGGCCCAATAAAGAGAGATGGTAAAATGAAGAACAGAGTTATGAGGGCGATCGCCTGTGCAGACTCTGCAAATGGTAGGCCCGATGTGATGTCAAGGGCCAGGAACATCATTGCTATGAAGGTGAAAAACGACCCGATGTCGGAGATCAGCCCCCCGACAAACATTGCGGAGAAGTTGCGGTTCTTGAG
>JAEOUB010000226.1 GCA_016839545.1 Candidatus Kariarchaeota archaeon
ATCAAAAAATTGAGATAGTGATCTAGACACGGGGTTTGAGGGTAAGTTCTGCCACACGGTTGCTCTCAATCTGTCCACGTGTCCACAGGAGTGAGAAGTAATCTCCCTGTAACCATGGTTCAATCAAATCATCATAATGCTTTGATGCAAGTTGACCTGATTGACCAGGAGAGTACATTCCCATAGACCGCGAGATGTCACCGAGATCAACGATCTGTCTCCAGCTAGGTGCCCACGAAGTCACCCCATAAGATGTGGGTGAGTTGCCCATCTGATTGGGTGTGGTATCATCTCCTCCGACAGGATAGGGTCCTCGAGAGAATATTTTATCCAGAGGTGGCTGTACAGACAGTGCGTGGTCGAAAGTGAGAGTATGTATCTTACCCCAGGTCCACTTGGCATAGTCTGTTCCGAAATGGGTCATGAGCCATTCAAAACCACGTTTGAAACCATTTACGAGTAGTTTCTCTTTGCCTCCCGCGTGGGTCACCCACCAGTTATCTTCCTCTAGTAAGCGTAAAATGACCACAAGATCCTGGCCGGAGAACTCATTCGAGGGCAGGAGAAGCTCATGAAAGCCTTCACCCATGTAACGATTTGTCAGCTCTTTACCCAAATGAGGCTCAAGTAACAGACGAACTGTCATATGCTTGGTCACCTCGTAGAGACTGGCAGCAACACTGTCAGGAGATAGGACACCGTCGAATTTTTTCAATAGACTGAAGGCTTTGACAACAGAGGGATTGGGATCAGTGACCTCTAGATCCTGGTAGTGTTCTAGAAAGAGTGCCACTGCCTCTGACTTGTAATCCAACTGCATTTTCTTGCATTCCTCAAATCCAATCTTCTCATTCTCTGCAAAGTAATGCTCTAGACGACGTGCCCGGAAACCATTCATGAAATTCTCACCGAGATGGTGGGGATAATCATCTGAGATGATTTTGTTGTTACAGGAAATGAGATAGCCCTTCTCAGGATTGAGAGTATGGGGCATCTCTTCAAATGGAATCATGCCTTTCCACTCATACTCACCTGTCCAACCAGGTACAGGAAGGCGACCATCACCTTTCTTGCGAATAGGGACCTCACCGCTGTTATAATACCCGATATTCTCACTGTCAGCATACATGATATTGAGAGATGGAGCAGTGATCTGCTGGACACCTCTGACAAAATCATCCCAGCCTTCAGCCTTGTTGAATCTGATAAAGCCATTAAGAGTTGTTATGGGTTGTAGTGATCGGGATTGCAGTGCCAGCATCTCGCTAGTCTCGATAAAGTCAGAGATAATAGGCCCGTGTTGTGTGATAACTACCTTCTGCTGCTGGTTCAGGCCGTCTTTGACCTTGATTATCTCAAGCAGAACCTCAGCCTCAACCATCTTACCCTTGAACTCATACTGGTTAGGATTGTCAGTGTCAAATTTCTCAACAAAGAGATCCTCACAGTCGTTGTAGGAGAGTGTGATGCCCCATGCAATCTTGCCATTATGACCCACCACTACTGAGGGCATACCGGGGAATGATACACCGGACACATTGGTGTCTTTCGATCTGAGATGGTTACTATACCAGACTGATGGGAGTCGGAGGGGAAGGTGCATATCATTGCACAGGATAGGAGTACCGGTTGCCGACCTCTCCTTGGAAATTGCCCAAGCATTGGATCCCATAGCATTGCTCAGAAATGGGCCTGTAGCCTTCTTGAGCTTGCCTTTGACAATCTTGTTGAATTCAATACCCTCAGGTAGTTCCACGGGATTTTCTGGATGATAGTGGATATCTAGAAGGGCAGCATGATCCTCACCCACAGCATCAATCAGCTGGCTACGGATTGTCTCACTGTACCAGCCACTGGACATCTGCCAGGTGATCATTCGTGATATGGCCATCAGATCCACAAGGGTCCAGTTTTCGGGTTTGTATTTGATGAGCCCAAACTCAAGCGGTTTCTTGATGTCTAGATGGTTGATGTATGCGTTGACTCCTTTTACGTAACTCTCCAGAATGGTGCGAGTTTCCTCTTCAAGTAACTCAATATCTGCCATTCCAAGACGATGAAAACCAAGAGTACGTGCTAACCTGTCGGTATCGACTCCTACGTCACCAAAGATCTCTGATATGGTACCCTTGGCCACACGACGGTTGAGTTCCATCTGAAAGAGACGATCCTGGCAGTGGACAATTGCCTGAGCGAAGAACAAGTCTTCGTCTGAAATCGCTTGGATATGGGGAATCCCCCATTTATCTCGATTAATCGTTACAGAGTCCTGAAGACCATAGAATTCGAGGACACCCTCAACTGTGGGCAAGCGCCTCTTTGACTGAAATTTGAAGTATGTGCCGAGAATAGGGGCAAGAATGCTGTGAAGCAACGCCATGAACATACGAAAATTGGGTAGCTCGGATAAAAACCACGTTGTCAAGAGGTATGCAAATGAGGTGTAATTGCGGATATCTAGAGGATAAATAAAAAAAGTTGAAGCAATTATTGATAATATAGTATCTAGAGGAGTTGAATAGCTGCAATTCTACTCGTTACATTTGATATATAAATGCGATGTAACGAGTAAAATTCAGTATGTATAAGCCTTCAGTGTTGATATGATTGAATGTGATCTACCAGGATTCAACTAAAACATCAACTCCACTCTCTGAGAGGCGTGCCAGCAGATTTTGAGAACTGTGAGTAATACTTGTTGTTTTGACACGAATCCGCTCTAACTCCTTGAGATTGACAAGATCCTCAGGAAGTTCAATATTACCAATATACTTGATGGACAGGCTTCTGAGATGTTCAAGTTGCACTGGTGGAAGTGTGATATGATGGAGTGCGGTATTGAGACTGGAATTGATTGTCAATGACAGATGATTGACCTCAGGGATCATGGAATAGTCAATCTTGACAAGCTCTTCTGGATATATTTCCTCGATAATCAGCGTCTGAAGAGAGGGAAATGATGGCAGTGTAAACTTGCGATCCACTCGCCTACGGGAGCTTCCACCATCAAAAAATGGGAAAAAGTAGTAGTACCTCAATTGGAGAGTGGTGAGATTGGGTAGCACTGTGAGATGATGGATAAGTGAGAAGTCAACATCCACATACTCAACTGTAGTGATCCGTGAGGCAATGGAGAACTCGTGAAGTCGATCGGCGATTTCTTTTGAGAAGTAATTGAATGTAAAACGAATATTTGTACCCCCAAGACCTTCATCTTCGATAATTGAGATATGGTTGGTAATCCACTGGTTGTCAAATCCAGTCAGTCGTAATTCTGCAATGAACTTGTCAAACAGACTCATACAATCATTCCTTTTCCAGGAGTTCAATCAGGTATCTGTCAGGTGTGAAGATAAAGACGATCCGTCGATTATTGAATAGTTTTGCCGGAACCGGCTCTCCAAGTACAATTGACCTGTTCTTCTTGGTTTCCTCTAGAACGGCATCAATAGAGTCAACCTCAACGCAGAAATGATACATACGATTCTTCTGTTTGAGAATATTCGTTATGGGAGATGGAGTTTCAAGCTCTTCAATCAGCTCAATACGTGTCTGTGACCCTCCGGGTTTTGGCCCAAGGAGAACCACTCGAACTTTCTGAATTGGATCGTCCACGATTTCAGTCTCTTGCACCATTCCCAGAAAATCCACATAGTAGGGCAGGCTCTTATCAATCGAATCAACTGCTATACCAATATGGTGAATCTCGTCAAATTCCATTGTATCACCTATTTTTTGAGATTACGGACTACTCGTGCGGGGTTCCCAACAGCAACACCAAAATCAGGTATATCCTTGCTGACTACAGCGCCTGCAGCAACAATGGCTCCTTCCCCAATGGTAACACCCGGGAGTATAATCGCCCCTGAGGCTATCCATGCACCTCTTTTGATGAGAACTGGTTGTGGCTCTTCATGAAAAAGCCCTGTTTTTGCGTGATAGGGACTACCTCCAGAGTGAGCCAAGATGGAGACATGGGGTGCTATACTTACAAAATCCTCAAGCGTTATCAGGTGGGGGTACTCACCATCTAGATATGCAAGGTTACCAATATAGACACCATGGCCGATATTTACACCTGATTTTCTCCATAGAGAGGTACGAAACTGGTAAAAAGGTGCTACCCAGGCAATCATCCTCCAGATACGACCCATGAGTTTGCCCATCTAGATCATGTTGAGTTGAATTGATTTTAGATGATTTCGATACAATGGCAAATCAGAATGGAGTTTGATACAGATATTTGCGAATTGGAGTCAATATATTTGATCCCTAGTGATTTACTGTTCCACTACAACGGTTGTGGTTGGATAGGGGATAGTGATGTTCTCCTCCTCGAATTTCTTGAGAAGGGACAGCATGATCTCCTGTTTTGCAGAGAGATGAGGCTTGATATCTCGGGTGTTGACATAATAGACCAATTCATAATCATATGAAAAGGTGTTAATGTTCAGTAGATTGACTTCATTGAAGATCAGACCCGAATTAGATGTCACAATTTCCTTCACATATTCTGGTATCTTCTTGAGTTGCGCATTGGGCGTACGCCTGCTCACCTGGATGGTAAGGCTTACCCTTCTTTGATTCATCCGCTTCAGATTATTGATTCTTTTGTTGGTCAGTTCTCTGTTAGACATCACAATAAGATAACCCTCTGTAGCCCTGATACGGCTAGATCGGATACCGATTGACTCGATGGTCCCACTATCATTATCTAGCTTGACAGAGTCTCCAACTTCGAAGGGTCGATCAATGAAGATAACAAGTGATGCAAAGATATCAGCAAGAATTTCCTTTAATGCAAAGGCGATCGCCAAGCTGAAGATAGCCAGTCCTCCCAGAAATGACGTTACATCAACTCCGAGGTTGGTAAGTAACCAGAGTAACAGGAGAACACTGACAAACCCGCGTGTCATCAGGTTGAAGAATTCAAGAATATGAATATTGGTTGAATCTGTCTCACGAGACTGGGAAACAATTGAATCTAGCAGATTGAATATAAATTTCGCAATTAACCATGCGATAAATGCGAGGACCAGAAAATCCATAATCTGAATGAAAAATTCGGGGATTTCCAGCTGTTGGATACCCATGTAAATTGATAGAATCAGAACGAGGCTTGTATTCAGGTATTTCTTGAAGGTATCCAGAACAGTGCGAAGTGCTCCTGATTTTATTTTATCCCGACGTGCTGAGATCCTTCCTATAACCACGATCCTGATCAAAGTGAGTACAAGAAATGTTGCAAAAACTATGACCAATGCTATGAAATAGTCATTTAGCGTGTTCCCGAGATACAGGGTGGTATCATCGAAGAGTGTGGGTAGTTCTGCCATCTGTATTATGCCCCCACGGAGGTTTGTCCTTCAAGTTCGACAGTACTTGTTGGATAGGGAATGATGATTTCATTTGCCTCCAAGACCTCGACTATTTTGAAATTTATTTCCTGACGGATTTTCAAGTACTCAGAATAACTCCTTGACATCACGAAGTACACCATCTCAAAATCATACGAGTAGTCATTGATCGCTGTGAAGAATGCACGGTCAAAGGTAACACCTTCAATACCCGTGACAATGGACTCAAGCCATTTGGGGATCTCACGAAGCTTCTCTATTGGAGTAGAGCAATGGACCCCGATTGTCATCGGAACTCTACGTTTCTCCATTTTCTTGTGATTGAATATCCTTGTACTGATCAATTCCCTGTTGGACACGATAAGGAGGTTGCCAGCCAGAACCCTGATCTTGGTGGATCTGATTCCCACCTTCTCAACCTCACCAATGTCAGAACCAATCTGGATGTAGTCTCCAATTTCAAAAGGACGATCGATGTAGATGATCAGTGCTGCAAAAATATCTGAGATCACGTTCTGAAGAGCAAATGCAATGGCAAGTCCAAATACACCAAAACTGGCCAGGAAGGCTGTGGTGTCAATACCAAGATTGGAAAGAAACCATAGGAGAACAATGACCACGATGATAGTCTTGAAGAAAAGTCTGAGAAATTCAATCAGGTTGGATGAAAGACTCTTCCCTACCTTCGAATTGAGGAGAAAAGCATCCACAATCACGAAAAGCAATTTCAGAAGAGCATAACTCAAGAGAAGATAAACAATTACCCTGATAACCTGATCAAGAAGGGACGGAGTCTCAATTACCATGACACCATTCATGAGTGAAATGAAAAGTATCAAAGTGAAACTGATCGTCTTATTCAGCCTATCAAGTAGTTGTTGGGCAGTTTTAGAACGATCCTTTTTCACTAGGAAGTGTTTTAATCGTCCAATTATGAGATACTTGAAAATTTGGAGTACAAGGATGGAGAGCAGAAATACCCCCAATGCTAAGGCATAATCATAGCCTGAATTTCCTCCAAATTCGAAGCCTTCCAAGAAGGCAACAACGTCATCGATGAATGTCATCAAATGCGACTGAAAAGTCAGAATTTAAACTCAACATTGTGTTACAGACGAAATGATTCATAGATCGAAATAGTAGGTTGAAGATTTGAATTAATCTATTCTGAATCTTCGTGTTTAATGCCAGTTACTTTACCCATTTCCTTTGACCCTTCCTTGAGAGACGATCCAATTTTGGTGATCCCTTCTCCAATCTCACCTATTGCATCACCAATACGTTCCAGGGCCTTTTCTGTTCCTTTCACTGTTCCCTGCACAGCACCACCTACAGTACCCATTGCACCTTTTCCCACCTTTTCCATAGGGAGTTCTCCTTGGTCAACACCTTGTTTTGTTCCTTGAATACTTCCATCAATTGACCTGCCAGCAACAGTCAAAGGGGACCGAGCTGTTTCAATCACCGTCTTTGCAACACCTGTCACGGTATCAGTTACTCCATCAATAAATTTCGACACAGGGCCATCTTTAGTATGAATTTCAGGGGTTTTCTTCTTTTTATCAGTAAGTTCATCCGACATAATGTATATAGAGACACTATTCCCTATAAAGGCTCTGTGAGTTGTGAAAGTGCAGATATTTTGTACTACATCTAAAAATGGGTAGAATTATTCAGTCTCTCCAAATCCCAGGTTTTTGAGAATCTGCGAAGCTTCCTCCACATTATCCTCTTTCACCAGAATATGATCCGTGGCAAAGGAACTGATCGCAAAAATGGAGATGTGTTCATCTGCTAGGGCCTGGGAGATCCGGGCAAAGAAACCAACCAGATCTAGAGGCAGCTCGGCATCAATGGTGATTATCTTCCAACCATTATCAATAGCCAAGATCTCCTTTGAGGGGATATGATAAGTGGCATCTTTCTGTTTGACTATCAGGGTGATATCATCATCTGCAACCTTGATGATGGCAAAGGCGTCATGATACATCACAGTCCCCTGAATTATTGAATAGGTGTCCTCTGAAATGGAAAATGTGCTGGATCGAAAATAACTGTCTAGATCAGCCATGGTCGTATCTAGAATACGAAGAATTTCAATTGTTGTTATACAGAGAGGAGTTTTGTGGTTTTAGTTTGGAAGTTAATCTTTCAGATTCTTTCTCAGTTCTCGTACCTCATGGAGTATGGCACGAAGGACATCCTCGTCATCGCCCACCTCACCTTCAGCATCATGGGATATAGCACCTGCAGAACCTTTGACCTTGCGAACTTTGTTTAGCAGATAGGTCTGGATCTGTTCAACTTCAGAAGCAGGTAGGCCATCGAGTCTCTCCTCTGGTCCGGTCTTCTGCGCTGAATATCCAGCAGTCTGGATCTCAATTGTTCCGAGGTTTAGAAGACGATCATAGGGTCCCTGTTTCACATCAAGATTGGTGATGGTACGGTAGGGTACGATCTTCCTGGTCTTCGTTATGATACCACGGAAGACATGGATCTCATCATCCACAATCTCATAGATGATAGATCTGAAGTACATACCAATCAAAGGATACGCGATGATGAATATCACCAGCAGGATGCCAGTTATCCAGTAAAATGCTCGAAAGAAATTGCCAGGATAGTTATCGGCAGAATCAGTGCTGATTGCCCATGAAATGAAGGAAATAAAGATCCAGATGGGTAGAAGTGCAGAGACTGCATACATCCGGTATTTCCTCAATAACACGGGTAATGGTTTAAAATTTGACAAGTTTGTAGTGAGTGTCATTGTGTTTCACCTAATATTCTATTGCTCATGGGTTATAATATAATTATATGAAAAAAAGATTTGTCAAGCCTCATATCAGTATTTGACAAAAGAATTTGTCACATCTGTATCAAGTCAGCGGTCACTGAGCTCTGTATTCAGGGATTTGAACTCCTCCTGTATCTCTCTGAGTAGAGGAGATGCCTTCTGTGGTGAATGAACGTCTGTATTAACAAATGAAGGAGGATTGAGTAATCTGATGCGTTCTAGAAGTGTCTCACGAAGTTCCTTGCCATCCACGAGACCAAGCAGCTGCTCGGTTGCACCCGCTGTCCCTATGGGGTTACCAGCGGTATGGATATCTAGAGTGTGCAATCGAAAGAAACGGTCAAATGGCCCCTCTTTGTGCTCGATATTGGTGATTGTTCTGAATGGAATAATCTTGCGGGAGAAGGTAATTATTCCCTGATTGACGATAATCTCAGTTTCTGTAATCTGGTACCAGTAGGAGTTAACATATTTTCTGAGCAGGAATATAGCGAGAGTATATGTGAGTACAAGTCCTGTGATAATCCAAATCACAAAGGGAGCTGAGGGGATTGCAAAACTCAGAGGGATGACAAACACTGCCAGGATAATGGTTGCTTGGAGAATATATTTCGTGAATAGATGCGCCTCTGGTAGTATCTTCTGAAATACCACTTCTGGCTCATCATGCTCTAGAATCTCCTCGGCTGTGAACATTTTCCCCATCCACTGGATGATCTGCTGGCCACGATTTGACAGGGAATATCCCTGATCCTGCTTATCGATTAATGGTGAGAGGATCCTGAGATGATAATTCAACTTACCAGTAGACTCCTCACAGAAAGGGAGAAGATCTGTGTAGGCAACGGAAGATGGTGTATTATTGAGAAAATATAGGATCTCCTGACGGAGGGGGTGTTGAATTGCCTTGAGGATCAACGCCTTGTCTGCCATGACATATGTGAGTGTGTTATCCTGATAATCATCTTGGTGGGACAATCATATTCTGCCTGATTTTGGAGTTATGCGATGTGTAGAATCAGAGTAATTGACATGATTATTGTGAGTAGCCACTGCCGATGGAGAAATTTGGTGAAACCTCTTGCTGATCTGTTGTCCCAAACAGGTCGAAACCGGTAGTACATGAGTATCCCTGATAACGATAAGAGGATCATGGCAAGCAGTGTTAGTATCCCAAATATGGTATCTCCAAGTTCCCTGTTAATGAGTAGCAATCCATGAACCAGGCCCACACCTGTTGCCACAAGCATGCTATAATTGTGCAACCTCAGCATGTTTGACCTGATATTGTGGTACATCCGCCGGACATGTTCCTTGAATTCCCCGTTACTGTCGTCTAGCCTTCTAGAATACACCAGTAATCGTCTAAGCATAATGTAAGGACTTCCCAGGATGAGAAAGAAAATAGCAAGTGTTCCGAGATGCTCCCCACTCTCGTCTTCCTCTAGATGATCATCAGCAGCAACAGGAGTGATGATTAGAAGTATGAGAAATAGCCAGAGAAGATATCTCATATGTTGATTGCCAGCTCATTCTATAAATAAACTCTGAATTACAAGGAAACAGGATAATCAGTTTTCTGTCTTATTGATAATTGGTTTCTTGATACGATCCAATTCCTCTTTAGGAATTAGGAAGCCGTCTCCAAATGTATCTGCCGATCCTTCAAAATCAAATTCACCAGACACAAATACATCTCCAGGATAGTATTTCGCTCCGAACATTGAGAAATAGAAGAGAACATTTTGCATATCAAGTCCCTTCTCAGTCAATCCGTACTCGATTTCAAGAGGAGTCGTGCTCACAACATTCTTTATGATCAATCCCTCAGCTTCCATATCTTTGAGTCTCTCAGATAATACTTTTCCAGATAATCCTGGACTGGTTTTGAGATAATCACTGAAATGAGAAAATCCACGCATCATATCTCTGAGAATAGTTAGGGTCCATTTCTTGTGAAGTACAGTGTGATGAAAACTCCTGTCAATCGGACATTGTTTGATTTTTACCATAGTGGAAAACCTCTTTGAATAGACATAAGGGTTTGTTATCTTGATTACTATTCATTAGAGAAGAATGCAGGTAGCTTCTTCCAGTAGTTTAGCTCCCATCCCTCATTGATCATTTCTGCTGCCTCAGCGGGTACACCGGAGTGAGTGAACGAAACAGTGGTTCCATCATTCTTAGGTTCCAATTGGAAT
>JAEOUB010000227.1 GCA_016839545.1 Candidatus Kariarchaeota archaeon
GCCACTGCTTTGTAGGAAGTGCCTTGGAAAATGACACCGAAGAACGATGTTGCTGGTAGGGATAGAGGTTTGGATTTAGGTGATACAATGGAAACGGGTATGTCCCCTTCATAGACACCGGGTTGAGTGTTCATACCAATATATAGGATGGGATACATATAAAGATATTGATCTTGTTACTCCCATCGGGGTAACAAAAAACTGATATTCACAAATACCTCTCTGAGAAGACTTCACTTCCCACTTTATACATGACATCTTACCTTAATAAAATCAAGTATTCATATCGGACCATTGATGAATCCTGATATTCGGTAGAGATAATTATCCTTCACAATGCCGAATTATTTTGCTGGTACGAGGGTTAATATCCTCGAATTTCACATTTTTCATAATCATGGGAGTCAATCTCAGGTTACATCCGATGATAGGAATGTTACTCTACCTCATCATTGGAACAGCACTCCATATTGGCTATACCTTTGAGATTCTGCTGGCCCCAATGCTCTATCCTCTGGTAATCCTCATTTTTATTTTCGGTTTTCCCCTTGTGTTTATCGACTGGGAGAGATTAGAAGAGAAAGAGGAGGAGCTGTTCCTGGTACCTCTCAAGGTCAAGCACAGGTATATTCGAGAAGTGATCAACTAGCCAATCAGTGGAACTCAGTAGTCAACGTACAAGCCTTCAAGAGGGTTGGAACCATTCTTCAGGAATGAGCTGGAAACGGGGAAATGTTCACGATCGTATGGGACCTCTTGTCGAGCTCATTCCAGAGGATCAGACTGGAACCTGGGTGGAATTCGGTGCGGGTGAGGGAGTCTTCTCAGACCTCCTCGGCAGGCTCCATCCCCGGTCCAACCCCCTTCGAACGGATCTGGCAAAGTCTTCCTATCACAAGGATCTGGTGACTTCACTACCACGAATACCGTTCAGACCAAATTCTCTCAGTGGTGTGATCGCTGCCCAGGTCCTCCATTTTCTGTCAAACAGAGATGTTCAACTCGCATTGGGCCAGATTGAGACAGCACTGATTGATGGAGGCCACATCCTGATTGTGGAGTATATCACCCGCAAAATGCCGTGGGTGCCCAATCCCCTGTCACACCAGGATTTTGAGCGGCTAACTCGTGATACTTCACTGCAGGTTGTGGACTACCTGGAAATGGATCCTAGACGGCCCAAATATGGGTTAGTGTTGCAGAAGAAATTGTGAACCGGGTGACGATTGTAGTCTCAAAATGACGAATGTTCATATAATTATAAAATTTTTAGCAACGAACTAGTAAATTTCATACGAATTACCACTAAATGCATACTATATTTTATAATTTTCGACAACCTCTCAATCACAATATGTCACACACCACGACTGAGGTTACAGAGACCGCAACAATCACAGTTGACGGCAAAACCTTTGAGTTTCCCCTTATCAAGGGATCTGAGGGTGAGATCGGTATTGATTTCACCAAGTTGCGCAATGAGACCGGGATCATCTCGGTTGATCCAGGCTATGGATCCACCGGTTCCTGTCTCTCTGAGATTACATTCATCAACGGTGAGAAGGGTATTCTACGCTACCGTGGATACCCCATTGAAGACCTTGCAAATAATTGCAGCTTTGTCGAGGTACTCTACCTGGTCATCTACGGAGACCTACCTACCAGGGATGAGCTGGCCAGCTTTGAAGAGATGCTGACCTATCACACCCTGCTGCACCAGGATATGCTGAAATTCTTCGAGGGCTATCCCAAGGAGGCTCATCCCATGGCAGTACTGTCAGCAATGGTGGCATCATTGGGGACCTACTATCCCAATGCCACTCTCAATGAGGATGTGACGCTCAATATCATCAGGGTCATTGCCAAGATCAAGACCATTGCAGCATTTGCGTACAAGAAGTCTGTGGGTCATCCCTATGTCTATCCCAGAAATGACCTGGATTATATTAGCGATTTCATCCACATGATGTTTGCACTGCCCACGGAGAAATACGAGGTCAATCCCCTGCTAACCAAACTGCTCAATGTGTTGCTCATACTCCATATCGATCATGAGCAGAACTGCAGTACCAGCACTGTACGAATGGTAGGCTCGTCAAATGCCACTCTCTATGCAACTCTGTCTGCAGGCATTGCTGCACTGTCAGGTCCCCTGCATGGAGGTGCCAACCAGAAGGTATTGGAAATGCTAGAGGAGATCTACACCAGTGGCGACAGCGTGCAGACCTGGGTGGATAAGGCAAAAGACAAAAACTCAGGTTTCAGGCTCATGGGATTTGGCCATCGGGTCTACAAGAATTTTGATCCCCGGGCTGAGATCCTCAAAGAATTGACCAAAGAGGTTCTCCCCAAATTGGGTATCAAGAACCCCATGCTAGATATTGCACTCCAGCTGGA
>JAEOUB010000228.1 GCA_016839545.1 Candidatus Kariarchaeota archaeon
CAGCGTCATTTCGCTCACTACGGCCTCATGACAGAGTACGAGTTGCAGCTTGTAATCGATCCTGTTAATGTATCTCCAGATCATCCCCTGGCAGTACTCACGAATGAAATTGCGGAGAAACATGGTTTCCAAATATTGACCCGTGGTGAGAAGCTGGGTGGAGCAAGTGATACACGGTTCTTCACCTCTCTTGAAATTCCCGGTATTGAGCTAGGACCACTTGCTCACAACGCTCATGGTACCAACGAAGCAGTCGATCTCACCTCCATTGAGAAATTACGAGATATCTATCAGGAATTGGTACAAGATATTCTTGCTGGAAAACTTGGCTAATCCATACTCTCAAGTTCTTTGTACATCTCAATCAACGTTCTCTTGATATCAAAATGATAGATCATCACTTTCTTCAGGAGTCCATATATCTCATCCTTGTTCATAGACATTAAATCAAGCTCCTCCTTGCCAAATACTTGTACGATAGAATCAAAAATGTCCATACTACTTGTTTGACGATCCATCATTCTAGCTGGCTGAAAGTATGTCTTTGCCCCTTTGCATTCGGGGCAGTTGGGATCTACCTCTTCATTGATCACGGTACACAGGATACAATCCATCCGCAGACCCTGGTGCTCCTCGGGATACATACATCTGTATTGTAGTTGACTCTGAAAAGGGTATTGTGATCACTGAAAGCTCAGACACAATATTGCAATATTGTCGTCCTCATCATCTGGGACCGTGATCAGTGCATGATCCACCAATTTGAATGCGGTGAATGGATGTAGATCAAAATACAGACCGATCTCCGCAAGTGACATTGTAACCTGATCTATGAGTCCATCTGTTGCCAGCAGAACCCTGCTACCTGGTGAGATTGGTACTGCTCCAAAATGATACCCCATCAGCCTAATTGCATTTATCCATTCATAGAAATGTCGGCCACTTACCTGGAATGCTGATCCCCAGGATCGATTTGGATCATCAACAAAGAGGATCAGGTCACCTACAGAGAAATATCTCATCTGCAGATTTGGTGGTGATACCAGCAGGAGTGTGAAACTAGCCTCTCCCACCGCATGTTCCTGTCCAAGTTTCTGCCTTACATGTTCGCTGTATGCTAGACATCTTTGTAAGATCATCGGGTCTTCCCACTTCACATTATCCCAGAGTCCAGTATCAATTTCCTCTTCAAGAACTGATAACATAATCTTAGTAATATCCATCTCATAGTGGGCATCGATTAGAAGATATACCTCCAACTGATCGGAGAGTGCTACCAGTCCACCATCTTCCTGAATACCTGGCTTCCTACGATGATTGATCTTCTTTCCCACTGAACCGGCAATTGATCCCTTTAGGATACGACTCTCAAATTCCCTGACATGAATTGCTCCCTCTTCCATCATATCTTGTGGATGAAGAAAATGAAAGCTCCATGTCATATGCTCAATGGATTATCAAGGCTAATAAATCCTCTATTATTAGGAATCTGCCAAATGGGATATTAGAATAGAACAAGTGGGTAATTTTCAAATTCAACCATTTCTCCACTCATCCACTTCAGCAGTCCTTCTTTATTCTTCTCATCAGTAAATCTTGAGAGAAGCTCGTCATAGGATGAGCTCTTCTCTCTATTGGACTCCTCAGCGATCTCTGGTTTATGAGTGTTGTATTTTGATTGATAATGATGTATTTGCCATAACAGAGGAATACGAGAAGTCGCCTCTGCCATTTCCCGTGCTGTATTCATCAATTCCAACCCCTGATCATATTGATCGTTCTCATAGTGTAAAATGGCGTCTATTAACTTTATTTCGGGAATATACTGTTTGTATTGACCCATTGTTAATGCTTCACGATGCTCGTTCATAATCTCACGAGCTAGGTCATAATTATTCTGAAGGATTGCAGCGACCATTTTCAGATACATTACCCTACCCAGGTAGTACCTTTGAGGTGCAGTTACCTTATTGATTACCATGTCAACATATCGGTCAAATTCTTCAAAGTCACCCGATAATAGGTAATAATAGGCTAGATCTGACCAGATTGCGGCTCCCCAGTAATCCCCATAGGGTACGTTCATTATGCCTTGTATCTTTGCGATTTTCTTCTCAAGCTCTTCTTCAGACATCAAATCCAGGATTTTCGTTACTATCAGTGTTTTAGCTTCAATCCATGCTGGCAATCCGAAATACGATACCAAGGCAGAGGCATCGATTCCCTGAATGAAATACTCGGTGGCAGCCTCGAAGTATCCCTGTAACACATTGAGAGAACCGAGGTTGGATAGACTCAGGAACAGAGCAAATGGTGCATCGACCTGTGTTGCGTATTTATGACCCAGTGTCGCAGATTCTTTTGCTTCCTTTATTTCTCCCTGTGCAAATTGGATATATGCCATAAGGAAACCATAGGTAGTTGATAGTCTGAAGTAATTCTCAGACCTTGTAGCTACCTCTATCATATCCTTGACCTGTGCTAATGCTTCACCCAGCTTGTGGGAAAGCATCAATGAAATCGCGAGGTTATGTTTGAATGACAGAAGCATCTCATCATTCTCCAACGATCCCACCATTGCTATACCACGTTTCTCGTAGTCAGCTGCTTTGGAGAGGTCTCCAAGACCTTGATACATGGTACATCTGATTGCAGAATTTTCTATTATACCTTCAATAAAATTCAGGCGTGAGCCTATTTCCTCAGCCTTTGTAAGGATTTCATCTGCTTTTGCGATATTCTCTTTGTCATGCAGCATATTTCTTGCCATCTTGTTAAGAGCGCTCACTACTCCCTTTTCCTGTTCTGAGGACTCGCTCTTTTCGAGAAGTTTCTCATACTGTTCCTGGCTCTCCTTCAGATTCCCCATCATGGCATAGGTTTCTCCCAATCCCACATAGACATCATGTATTGCCTCAAAACCGTAATTATCTATAACAGGTTCAATTTGCTGCAACAGCTGCAGAGAATTCTGATTGGCATTTGCAATTCTGGCTTTAGTTGCAGATTTTATAACATAGGGGATCGCCCTCTCATATTCCTCGGCTGCAAGGAAGTGATGGGCAATTTCCTCCATCTCTGCAGAATTGATGGATTCGATACAGTTGGCGATTTTTGTATGAAGCTCCTTTCTCGTTTTCTTCAGCAAGGAACTGTAAGCGACTTCCTTGGTGATAAGGTGCTTGAA
>JAEOUB010000229.1 GCA_016839545.1 Candidatus Kariarchaeota archaeon
CGATCAAAACGGTAAAGAGGCGATATACTGCTGTTCTCATTGCAAAAAAGACTTTTATCACAAATATGGGATTACCGCATAAGGATCTTCTCTAATCTTTCAATTGCATTCTTCCAGATATCGAGGTGGATTCCCGCAGGATCTTCCCATCTTGAATGGCCAAAATCTCCGACTTCTGTTACAGATATAGAGGTCCCGGTTATGTGAATGCTCACCAATGACTGATTCCCTACATACTCGCTATTCCACAGAAATTCTAACTTGTCCTTCTTTCGAGTGATGATTGTTGCTTCAATGACAATGGTATGAAGGGGCAAGAAAATAGAAGCAGTAAATCCCCTTCCAGTCTTTTCGTAGCGATTGCCTATCCACTGACGAAATCGAGCCTCTTCTAATACGTCGTCTGGTATCACTTCAAGGTCTGATGTAATCTCTATCTTTTTTTCTGAAATTCTGTTCAACTTCATTCAATCACTGGTACATAAGGTCGATACCCCTCAGGATCAATTGATACTTTTTCAAAACCAAGACCCATTAATTCTCGAATTATTTCATTCTTCACTTCTTTTGCAAGGTATTTTGGAAGTTCCTCTGCACCAAATTCAATTTTGGCTTCACCTCCTAGATCTCGCACTCTGACAATTCTTGCTTTGTGAACTGATTTCAGGTAATATTCCGCTTTTGCCACACGATGCAATCCATCCTTGGTAATACGTACTCCTGTGACAAATCGAGATGCTAAACACGCACTGGCCGGCTTATCGGCGGCATTCAGTCCCACATCTGCTGCAATCCACCTTATCTCCTGTTTTGTTAGACCTGCATCCACCAGTGGATTAAGTACTCCAGCTTCTAGCGCTGCCTGATGTCCTGGACGGTGCCCTGCTAGGTCTGATGCATTTGTTCCTGAGAGGACAATATCAAAATCTAACTGTTTCCTTCTCATTTCCAGAAACTCATGAAGGAGCTCCTTGCAGAAATAGCACCTGTTGTGGGGATTTGAGGCATAATCCTCTGAGAGATCAACCTCGTCGTAATCTATGAATTCAATTTGAAGATCAAGCTGTTGTGCTTGCTCTTGTGCAAAGGTATCCTCCCCAATTGCGACCGATGATCCAGTCTGCATTACCAATACGGTTTCTGAGGCAAATTTACCCGTGAGATATGCCAAAACGGTGGAGTCCACCCCTCCTGAAAATGCAACGATGGCTTTCTTGCCATTTAGCATCTTTGAGATCAGACCAATCTTCTCTTCGATATCTACCGAATTATAGATCTCAAGCTCCACAATATTCACTCAGGGCACTGTTAGATTAGAGCAGTGGTAGATTACCAGTTTGCCCATCCTTTCTTTTTCTTGTCTTTGTCTTTCGCATCAGGGGCCTCTGGTGGAGGTCTGCTCGCCACATCCGATCCTTCTGTCTTTCTTTTCAGAAATTCGGAGGGTTTAACCCAATCATCATCTGTTACATTTTCCTCAGCAGTAGGTTCTTTCCATTCAACATCACTTCCACCACGTGTTTCATCTGATGGAACGGGAATATTTTGCCGTTTGGAGACACCAGTTGTCATTCTTCCCTCTTGCTCTCTGTTTAGGAACTGTGATGGTTTGACCCAATCATCAGAAGTAGCATTTTCTTCTGGTTTTGGCTCTTGCCAGCTTTGGGTAGTTGTACTGGGTGCTAGAATACCTCCAGCAGGTCTGAGATTACTTTCAGGTATTGACACTTTCTCGACAGAAGGAGTACGTGAGGATCTTTGTTTCTTTTTCCCCAGATCGTCAAGTTCGGAAAATAGATCATCTTCCTCTTTTTTGGCAGTTCCTGAGGAGCCAGGTACTCTAGGTGTGATATCTTTCAACGAAGTTATCTGATCATCACCCTCCCATTTCTTGTTTTCTAGTTCACTTGTTACTTCTACAGGGCTCCATTGATTATCTCCATTGCTTGTGAAAGCTGATGTCCAATATCCACCTTCCAGAGGGAGTGTACTCGTATTCAATGCCATTCTATCAGGAAGTGCTCTACGTACAGTCTGTACAGGTGTTTCAAAAGGGATTTGAGGTTGTGATGTTCTCTGTTCAGGAATATTCACTTCTCGAACCATTTTTGGTGGTTCGTGATATTCTTCAGAAACAGCCAATCCACCCTGAATACCATCATCAAATGTTGCTCGCCAATTTTCTTCCCTATCTTCTGTACCCATCTCCCAGTTGAACACTATTGAAAACTCATCCGGTGAAATGCTCATCTGAGCCATCATGTTTGATCCAACTTCAACAGACACCTCTTGTCCTTTGAGATCAAAGGCAAATTCTTTCTTCTGCTCCAGAGAATCTGCTATTTTAGAAAGTAATTCGACAGCCTCACTCAGTGTGAGAGACAGGGTATTTTTGATGTTCATTGGCTATTATCGTTTAGATATGGTTGAATATAATATTTGTCTAGTCCGTAGTTGAAGATTGAGACAGATTAACGCTTTACTCTCTTCGTTTGTATGATCCAAATACAGAGATAATGAATAATGAGCTCAATGCCCACAATGGGAGATTAAGACCTACAGAAGTAGTACTCTGTGGAGGCTTCAATCCGCTTCTTGATGTATCCACAGTGGATTCTGTTACAGAAGTATCTGTAATTGTCGTCAGATCAATCTCTGGTTCAGTGATAAATGCACTCCAATCTAACTCAACATCAACAGAAACATGGTCTGATCCCAGTGGAGCAGAATCTGTATCTCCAGTTGTACTTGATAATAGCAGATTATCAAAATGTTGATTGACAAAAATATAGTCAATTCTGGAAAGTATTGAACCAATATACGTGTCATCCACAGCATTGAGCTCCACCGCAACATCAACGAATGTATGTACTTCTGAAGCTTTGGGGTGTGAGGGATTCAGAACCATCTCAATTGGTTCAGTACCCAGATCATCATCTACATTTTGACTTGCTGGATCTACATCATCAGGGCTGACAGCATTCATATCACCAAGGTAGATAATAGGTACATCTCCTAAATCATCCATGTAGTTGAGGATAGATTCTTGCTGCTCAAGTCGCTGGTCCCAATTGGATTGTCCTGGACAGCAGGTTAGGTGGGCTCCAATGATATTAACTGACTCTCCATTCACATCAATTACGGAATGAAGGAAAGGAAGAGGAATGGCCACATTGTTTCCTGCATCGTC
>JAEOUB010000230.1 GCA_016839545.1 Candidatus Kariarchaeota archaeon
GATACACAATGATACATTTAGGGTCAAGTAAAACTGCACTCGGATTCTACGATAAGCTGGGATACACATTAACTGAAACCCAGAAATTCGAGAGTGGGGGTCATACAGTACTGGGGTATCTCATGGAGAAGCAACTACACTAAATGGATTCCATCCCTCAATACCAGAATCTCAATACAATTGATGGAGGTCATCCAATTCCGAACTCCGAATTTTAATCGATTAATATTGTTTTAATAGCTGTGACTCTATTGTTTACAATATGAAAACAATACGAGTAGCATTACTCATTCTTCTCCTGGTTCCCTTCCTGGGCACTGCATCACCTGTTATCGATGAGGTAACCGTTGACAGCGTGGCCATTGGAGGGAGCATAACGGACAATTACGCCAATCTCACATTCAGCTATGAGGTCACCAATCCGGTGACAGTTGTTGATGAGATTGTCTTCAGATTTGGCACAGATGACGACCTCTATCTCTCAAATTTCTCTCTGGAACTCACAGATCTAACCTACTGGGGTGTGGTCAAACCCATTGAGACCGCACAGCAGGAGTACCAGAATGCCACTGAGAACAACCAGACAGCAGTTCTTGTACAGAAAATTGGGACTAGCTACCAGACCTCGTTCAACCTCCAGCCGGAGGAGACAGGTGTCCTGACCTTCTATTTCGAGGGATACCTGAAACGTGTTCTGGGAGCCTATGATTTCACTCTTCTGGATCTTACCCCGTTTCAATCCAGTATCACTCTTGATGTGTCTGTTGATCTTCTGCTTGTGGCATCAGCCCTTCAGCTCCGTTCAGCTCGTCTCTTCGGGTTTAACGGTGTATCAGTGAGCAAGCTGTCAGATGCAGAGTACCGGTTGGAGTACAGTCAATCCACAACACTGACTGAGGCAATTAGCTTGAGATACCGCTATTTCAGCGATGGTATCCAGAGTCAGCTATTGACCTATACTAATGGTACTGACAACTTCTTCATGTACTCCTTTGCCCCTGAAATCTACGATGTCAATGACATTGTTGACCGAGAGTATATCTTTGTGATTGACACCTCAGGATCGATGAATGGTGCCAGGATGTCAAATGCCAAGATCGCATTCAACGCTCTCCTGGAGACTCTGACATCGACAGACCTGTTCAATATTGTGGCATTTTCCTCACAGACCAATACTTACCAGGCAGAGTCTGTGGTGGGATCCACTTCCAATATTGCGGATGCACAAAGCTGGGTAGATGATCTCATTGCCACGGGATCGACCAATATCGAGGCAGCTCTGACTGATGCCCTCGATCTCTTCTCCACATCCTCCAGCACTGCCAAGGTTGTGATATTCCTGTCTGATGGTGAGCCGACTGTGGGTGTGGGTTCAGGGGATCGGACAACCAATCAGCAGATCTACAATGAAGACACCCTGATTCTCAACTCTGTCAATGCCGCGAACACCATGGAAGCCACATTCTATTCCATTTCTCTGGGTACACAGACTGCTGAGGGTCTTATGGCATCACTTGCCTTCCAGACAGGTGGTGATTTTGCCATTGTGCAGAATGAGGCAACCCTCGATGATGACCTTGCCCGACTTTACGAGAATTTCCGCTATCCTGTAGCTACCTCACTGGATATTGACTATACTGGTGCGAGCAGTTCTATCTATCCCCTCGCCTCGCAGATGAGTAACCATATCTTCAACGGAAGTGAGGTCATTCAGACTGGTCTGTACACTGGAAGTCTTGAGATATCAACCTCCATCGTTACTTCCTCTGGATCGGCCACCTATACCGAGTCAACCGGAGCCCCAGGTACAACTCTGGATCATATTGAAAGACTGTGGGCCATCAACCAGATCAATGCCATGCTCCAACTCAACATCAGAGCAGACAAGCAAGATATCAAGGCTCAGATCGTTCAACTGGCTGTCTACTATCAATTGGTAGTGGACGGATATACTGCTCTCATCTTAGTTGTGGACGAGAAGGACAATGAAACAACTGATGACCAAACAGAGACAAAAACAGCGACGGATTCGACGGGTCAGTTCACTCAGACAACGGTAGGTGGAAGTGTCGAACCTCCCGTAAATACAGTTGTGGATACATTAGATAGTTCTTTAGATCTATCTATTGTGATACCCATCTTCTCGCTATTAGCTCTTGTACCAGTTATCCGTAGAAGGTCATCATAGGTAGCCTGAAATCACAGTAATCAAGTACAGTACACTGATAGAGACTAGCAATGCACGTTCAGGTGGGATAGATGCACCCAAGATCAAAGATCCCGAGATGATAGCTATACAAAATATCTGAGAGACTGTACTCAGGAGATACCATGCCCACA
>JAEOUB010000231.1 GCA_016839545.1 Candidatus Kariarchaeota archaeon
AGATGGTGAGTACCTCTTCTACTGTGGTTTCCTCGGACACTACACCCAGGGTATGGAGGGTGTCTTCGTCGTTGGTGAGGGTGACGCTCCCGGTTTTGGCTTCTTCTTTGCCTTCTCCGCTCTCGCAATCACTGCTCTTGCAGTACCCCGCCTCCGCAAAAACTGATTTAGACTAACTGACAAAAGTCAAACAATTTCCATCACGTTAATATTGACTCTATCAGAGTCCAAGCTATGACTAAGGATATCACCTACTGGCAATACCTCGAGCTAGAGAACCTACTCAAACTTCAGGGGGGTATTACAGGTAACGAGAGCGATGTCAGTGAGGATGAGCTCCATTTCATCATTGTCCACCAGGTGTTTGAACTCTGGTTCAAACTGGCAATTAGAGAACTGAGGCTGGCAAGGGATATTCTGGGTCAACCGAAAGTGGAGGAGGATATCATCCCCTTTGTGGTTCACCATATCAAGCGGGTAAATACCATTCTCCAGCTTGCAAGTCATCATTTTGAACTGATGGAGACGCTCACTCCCCAGGATTTCCTCAATTTCAGAGGAAAGTTGGGTACTGCCAGTGGTTTTCAGTCCTTCCAACTCAGGGAGATGGAATTTATACTTGGTCTAGATCAGAAACAGCGTGATGCCCAGGGTCATCCCAATCCTGCACGGTACATCACTGCTACTGCAGGTACCGAGGGATTTGGTGCAGAGATCCGTGAGCGGATTACTAATGCACAGCAGGAGACCACTCTTCGAGATGCCCTCCACGAGTGGCTCTATCGTACTCCGATACATGGCTCAGGTCCCCTTGATGATGGTGATGACGAGGTGATCTCCAGCTTTATTCAGGATTATCTTGACCAGATGGCCAAGGTCAATCAGCATCAGATAGATATGCTGGTGGCTGCTGGTGGTAACGAGGAGCAGATCAAGAAACAGTTTGATGTCACAGTGACCAATGCCTCGGATTTTCTCAATGCCACGGATGTTGATGGAGATCCCAAGTTACGTAGGACACGTGTTGCTATTCTGTTTATCGAGTCCTACCGCAAATTACCACTACTGGCGTTTCCAAGACTTCTTCTGGATACTATCGTGGAGATGGAAGAATATATGACTGAATTCAGGTTCCAGCATGCGAGAATGGTGGAGAGGATTATTGGTAGAAGAGTGGGCACAGGTGGATCTGCAGGAGTTGACTACCTGGATCAGACAACCAAGTACCGCACTTTTCCAGAACTCTGGGCAGTGCGAACACTACTGTTACCTCCCTCTGATGTACCTCCACTAAAAAATGCAGAATTCTACTCCTTTTCTACCAAGACCTAGTAACTCGACAATCGGTCAAATGCCTCTTCCAGCTGATGGGGTCTGACATTGGCAAATGAGATCCTGCAATACTCTTTCCAGTCCTGACCAAATCCTTCTCCAGGTACAACATAGACACCATACTGTGTGATCAGTTCCTTCACAAGATTCATGGTATCTCGACCTGTGGTCTGCCTGGGAAACAGGTAATATGCACCCTGAGAGGGAGTGGCTTCCAACCAGCTGATTTCATCCAGTAATTTCCTGCCCAGCTTGTGGTTTGTCTCCATCTCAGAGACAAATCCGGGAATTATGTCATCACGATGTTCCAGTAGGACCTGACCAAGGAGTTGAGTAGGATGTGGAGCACAGATCCCGATAGTGTCCTGTACCTTGATTGATGCATCTATCATCTCCTGTTCACCATAGTAATACCCCAGCCTCCAGCCAGGGATCCCGAATGTTTTGGAGAAACTCCCCAGGCCAATAATATTGTCGTACCCCAGGGTGGAGAGTGGGAGGTGCTCTTTACCGTAGGTGAAGTACTCGTAGGTTTCATCCGCGATAAGTATCAGCTTGTGTTCTGCACAGATATCAACAAGTCCTTGCAATTCACCCCGGTCATGGACTATCCCTGTGGGATTTCCTGGATTGACAAGCACCACAATCTTGGTTCTTGGTGTAATTGCTGCTCTCATCCGATCAAAGTCAAACCTGAAGTCAGATGAAAGGGGGACAACCACTGGAACCACGTTAATACTGGTACATGCCATGTGGTGGTTGAAGTAATAGGGGCTGAAGATGATCACCTCGTCTCCCGGATCGGTTAATGTAAGCAGAATGTTGTAAAATGCCTGGTTTGCACCTGGGGTGAGAACCAGCTGGCTGGCATCCACATTAATCCCCTGGTCACTCTGCAGCTTCCTCGCTATTGACTCTCTGACCTCGACCAGTCCAGGATCGGATGTATAGCGATGAACATCACTGTCCCCGAGACGCTGCTTCAGTGAGTCAAAAACCCAGCTGGGAGGATAGTAGTAGGGTGCACCCTGTCCCAGGCTGATACAGTCATGCTGGGCTGCCAGTTGACCAAGTGCCACAAGAGGTGGGCTCTGGGTTTCTTCAACTCGTTTGCCAATCACATCTTTCTCAATATTGCAGGCTATAAGAAATCAGACCACGTATGACGGAGGTTTGTCAAATTCAAATCGGACATTGAATTTTTCAGCATATGTACAATTGGATTCCAATCCCCGGGCACGTCGGCGATCCACAACCCATGATTGTACATCCTTCCATTTGTAGATATCAGCATAGAACTGGGCTGCATTTTTGGCAGCTTCCATCGATTCATCACTCAGCTCAATATACTTGGTGGGGAATCCGGTGCCCTCCTCATAGTATGACAGCAACTTGACATTCTTGCGGTGAGGTTTGTCAGTACCGAGGATACGATTGATCCGTGCCATTTTGATACCATCAACTGCCAGTTCTCCAGTATACCGGTGATCTGGGTGTGCATTATGCATCCCCCAGGTTATAACGGCATCAGGACGTTCCTGGACATACAACCGGCCCACTTCAATTCTCTGATCTCTGGTATTTTGTACCATAGAGTCACCAAGGTCAAGAATAACTACTTTCTCTGCACCAACAATCTTTGCTACTTCTTCTGCATGACGGCGACGTTCTTTCTTGACTTCATCAATATTAAGATCAGGTAGGAGTGTGGTTAGCTCTCCATATGTTGTCCAGGCCATTACTACCCTATCGCCCCGCTGTGCATGGTTCGCTAAGGTACCAATTGCACCAAGCTCATCATCTGGGTGAGCAAAAAGAGAGAGTACGGTTTTTTGCTCCTCTTCGGTCATATCTAGATGTTCTTGCCAACAGTAAAAATGGTTTCTCTCTAGTCAAAATATGCTAGTTCAAGACACAAAATCGATGGAATTATTGTGCAAAACAAGTTATGGAGTTTCCAAGATTATTCTTTCGGTACACCAAAATCAGGGGATTTATGGGATCTGCCCGAAAGCATTCGCTTTTTTGTAATTCGTAACTCAGAAATTGAATGCAGATAGCCTGATGATTAAGATTTAAATAATTTGATCCCTAAATTGTTATTGTGTCAACCCAAACCTCAAGGAATCCTCTACGTCTGGCACCTCATGGTACAGATTATACTCTCTCCTCTTTTCTCGGACTCTCCTCTTCGGTAGTCAGTACCCTCTTTTTCAGTGTGCTGTTCGGTCTGAAAGTGGCAGAATTGGATCTTTCAGGCTTAGGCGGTGGAGGCATATTTTCAGGAGATCCCACGGTCTTCTACATGGCTATCTTCTTGGTGTCTGCCAGCCTTCTCCTTGTGGTTCAACATCATTTCTATCTCAAAAAAGAAGCAGCTAAAGAGCGAGAAAAATTTCAATTTGACTAGCGACTGCTGAATGTAACTGTGGTTTGACTGTTGGTTTGTAAACAAAGCTGTGTGCCAGTTTACCTCTCATCATATCAATTACCAGCTGCTCATCTCGATCTGCAGTGATAATGATACGACGGATATTGGAGTACTCATCTCTGACAAGTTCAAGGAGATCCAGACCTTGACCATTAAGCATCTGATGATCTGCGACTACCACTGCAATTTTCTGTGTCTGAAGAATTGATTTGGCCTCATCCAAGGTTGCGGCAGATTGTATATCAAAGAAATTGACAAAGTAACGTTCCAGGTTTTTGATCATGAATTTCTGATCATCAGCTAGCAGAACAGCAAAACCGCAGGTTCTGTATGATTTGTCGAGATCGATATCCATTGCCTTGCATTGGTTGTAAAACCCCTTTAAATCAGAGGTTCAAGTTTATATCAGTGTTCAAATAGAACGTCAATCTTTTCATCTGCACCTGTCTTTTTATCCTGTGCATCAACTGACCTCGTAATGGAAGATGGAGAGATTCTTGAAGAACCTCGACGTGTACGTGACGACGAGGTAAAGCGTATACCATGGAGAAAATTCCTGAGACAGCAGACTCGCAAGATTTTTGGGTTCATTTTCTTACTTATTCTCTTGTTCATCATAATAGATTTGTCAGTCAATATCACCCCCGATTCCTCTGTGGTTAATCCTGATGGAGTTATCACTCTGTCCACCTCTGATCACCTACTCCTGACTCTTGTATCCTCAGTCCTCTTCGTCATTGTTCTTCTGGTGTTTACCAAGGTTGTACTTGTAGATCACAAAGAGGAATTTGGTATTAATTCATGGAAACAGGGTCGTGTCTTCATTACTGTGGTGATGACTACCAGTTTCATCTCCCTGGTCTATATTCTTCTTGATATCTCACTTATCAACATCTATCTCATGACCCTGCCAACCATAGTAGCTTGGAATGTACAGTTTCTGATACCATCTCTGGATGCAATTCTGCCTGATACTATCGATCGATTGTCGTACGGCACTATTCGAGGGTATTATTTCGTTCTTCTACTGGGTTTTATGTTTCTCATACCGCTTACAATGTTTGTTAGTATTTTCACACGTTTTGGAAGGAAAACCATCCAGAAACAAACAGAGAAGGAGAGAAAATTACCCGCTGGAAAGTTGGTATTTGGTTTGATCACAAGCGGTGTCTTCACAGCCATTTGCTTCTATGGGTACAATAATGTACTTGATGAGATCCTGTCAGCAGTCCTTCTCTTCATATCTCTTGGCTTTGCAGCTTCCACAGCGGTATTTGCATTCCTCTTTCTGATCAATGCTATCCGGTTCACTGTGTTTCTGACATATTCAAATTTTCTTCTTGTCTTTCCGTTCATATTCATATTTTATCTCCTCCCTGCTGGACTCTGGGGACTCTGGGATATTGTAGTAGTGGTCACCTCAGGTGGTATTGAGAATACCATCTATGCCATTCTTCCACAAGCTAACCCTGCAATTGACCCACTTACGGCCTCAGCTCTAGATAATAGAGAATTTGTTCAGTTCTATCTGCAGACGGTCACTCTCAATCTGACATCTATCATTCGGATCATCCAGCTGGATTTTATCATCGTTGTGGGACTCAGTGCCCTGGTAATTGGGTTTGCTGAGGGTTTCTCAATTCTCTCCATCATTCGTGGTATCACCCGAGGTGTCTCTATTGCAAAGACAGGTAAAGTCGAATCTCAATCAGCTCCAAAAATTGTGGTCATAACATCCCGCCTTTTCTATCTGGGTGCATGGCTCTCATTTCTCTGGGATAATCTTGTAGTGCTGGGTCAAGCTTTGGTTGCAAGCCTCAATCTTGATATTGATTTCTTCGAATTACCACAGTTTCTCAATATTGTCATAGATTTTTCCTTTAATCTTGGAGAACTCAGCAGTGCCCTTCTTGTTTTAACAATTCTGGCAGTACCATTCTATTTCATTCTGACCAGTTCCTTCAAATTTCTCTCGGTATCACTTGTATTGGAAAAAGTGAGAGACGACAAGCAAATCTACTATCTCTTGATTAGTTCTGCCTATATTCTCATCG
>JAEOUB010000232.1 GCA_016839545.1 Candidatus Kariarchaeota archaeon
ATTGGCAGAATCTGGTACCGGTTTCGGTATCACCGGACTCCTGACATTGGCAGCATCCGTGTCACTCCTGGCTACATTCGTGTCAAGTTTTGCCTTCTCCTCCATCATCATGGAGCGGAGAAAGCAGGAATTTGCAGTACTCAGGGCTGTCGGAGCACGTAAATCGCAGATATACAAGCTTGCCATGGGTGAGAATTTTCTGATGATGCTAATTGGTGTCATCTGGGGAACTCTGATCGGTGTTGCAGTTGCAGTCATTTTCAATGGCTTCTTTGGCTTTGTCTCTGCTGAGTTACTACGTCAACTAACAGTCAGGAGGATCATCATCTTCCCCTGGACACAACTTATCCTCTTTGCAGGTATCACCTTGCTTGGAATGATGCTGGCAACAATACTGTCCATCAGACAGAGTGTCAATGCAGATCTGACGACTGCAACGAGGGCAGAATAGGAGGAATGAAAATGGCACTAGTACAAACCAAAGCAAATTTTGAAGAACTGATGAAACAGGGTGAGAACCTTGTTGATGCAAGTAATATCTATGCCATCTACCAGTCAGGAATAGATATTCCCAATGTGGTGGCACTTCGTGGTATCAACCTGAAAATTGGTCGAGGTGAGTTCGTGGCTGCCGTGGGCCCCAGTGGTTCTGGCAAGTCCTCACTCCTCCGATGTGTCGGTGGGCTACAGACTCCCACTGCTGGAACTATCAAGTTCGGCGAGTTGGATATTACCAAGATCGAGGAGGAGGACCTGGTCGGCATCCGGCGTCAAACTGTCGGTTTCGTCTTTCAGAGCCCTACCCTGATTGGCCATCTCTCTGCAGAGAAGAACGTGATGCAGACCTTGAGGTACTCAGGGCGGTCACGAACTGACTCCATCAAGCGGACGGATGAGCTGATGTCGATGCTGGGTATCAAGCACCGTGCATATGACCTGCCATCTCGCCTTTCCGGAGGTGAGAGACAGAGAGTGGGTATTGCCGTGGCCCTTGCAAACGAACCCCGTCTTCTCCTGGCAGACGAGCCCACGGGTAATCTCGACTTTGAGAACACTGAGAATGTCATGGGACTCTTTCAGGATCTCCACCAAGATCTGGATACTTCCTTCTTTGTGGTCACTCACAGTCAGCATGTCTCAAGTTTTGCAGATCGTAATTTGGAATTGCGTGATGGTATCTTCATGGGGCAGCACTCTGGATCTATCAATCTTGACGATTTAGATCAGTCACGACAGATTATCATCAATCCCAACGGATCACTCAATTTGCCTCCTGAGCTCCTATCATTTGTGGACTCATTTGGAGAACTCTGGGATATCTCACTCGATATGAAGGGAGATAATCCTAAATTCATTCTTGAACCCGCAAACAGGATAGGAACAGGTGGTCGTCACAGTTTCACACAATGTCCAGTCTGCAACAAAGAAGTCAGACCTGAAGATAATGCCTGTCGTAACTGTGGCGCAATGCTCATAGGGAGCTAATCTCTGAATAATTAACCTGATAGGCCGTAATTAATTCTGAAACACTTTCACTTCTGATGGTTGCATTGAAATTAGCACATTTGAACCGAGGAATCTGTTTGGGTTTCTCCACTCAAGAGCAAGCAGCTGTCTGGAGATTATCTCAAATCCTGATTCAAGAACAATGTGAAAGCGAATAAACTCTCCAAGTACTCGAATCTTGGTTATTTTACCCTCGAAGAGATTGGTCTCAGATAACCTTGTACCGTCATACGATATCTGGATGCCATGCTGGCGTATGACAACTTTGACTTGTCCCTCCAGCTCAGAGTCTGAATTCAATTGTATCGGTCCAAGATCGACTACACCTCCTGAGGCAGTGCCTTCATACACATTGGACTCCGCGAGGAAGCTGGCCACAAATTCATTCGATGGTCTTTCAAATAGCTTCTTGGAGTCACCAAACTGTTGCAGTTGACCTTCTTTGAAGATCGCAATTTTATCTGCAATAATCATTGCCTCCTCAGTTTCATGGGTTGAGTGCAGTGCGGTTAGTTCCAGCTCACGTACCAGCTCGCTGATCTCAAATCTCATTTCCTCTCTGATTTTTGCATCCAGAGCACGATATGGCTGATCCAGAAGCAAAGTTTTGGCACCTGCAACGAGGGCTCGGGCAATTCCTACCCGTTGTTGCATCCCGCCAGAGAGTTCCTTGGGAAATGCATTTTCACGACCATCTAATCGTACCATCCTAAGAATCTCATATGTTTCCTTTTCTTTCAATTCAAGATCCAGAGTCTTCATTTTGGGGCCATACATTACGTTCTCCATCACATTCATGTGGGGGAAAAGATTGAATCTTTCGAAGATGAAACCAGTATCTCGATCCTCGGGGGGAAGATTGGTCACATCCTCACCGTCAAAGAGAAGTTTACCTGAGTGGATGGGTAGTATACCAGCAATCACTTTGAGAGTGAATGAGGGACCACTTCCCGTAGGACCGAGTAGTCCGACATATTCCTTGTCCTTAACTTTCAAACTGACATCATCAAGGACTTTGATACCATCCTTGAAGGCTACCACGTTCTGTAACTCTATCTCTACCATACAATCACCTAGGTTACCTCCATTTCCCTTTCTAAGTTCTGATGTGGCTGGTTAAACACAACCACAGCATTGGGATGAATGTAGATCTTGATATCATCACCCCGCTTGAATGGTCTACCGTTTGGACGCCTCTTGACCTCGATGGAACGTCCATAACGCAGTCTGATGAATGTACGCCTCTTCTCACCAACGAACCGGTCTGTGATTACTGTACCATGGATGAAATTGGGAGGTAAATCTCGTTTCTTTTCATCAGCTTTCAAAGGTAGTATCTCAAAAAACTCCCGTCTGATTCCCACGACTACTTCCTCGTACATCGACGGAGCAGGTATAGACATGGGTACTTGCAGGATACTGTCTCCGAGCACCAGGATCTCGTTGTGTGTTCCGGTACTCTTGATAATAACACCTTCAAGAAAATCTGACTCTCCGATGAAATGAGAGGTGAATATCTCCCGTGGCTCAAATAGAAGGTCGTTGGGAGTACCTACCTGGATCATTTTACCCTTTTTCATCACTCCTATCCGGTCTGAGATTGCCATAGCCTCATTTTGATCGTGAGTTACATGAATTGCGGTCAGATTCAAATCTTTTACAAGTCTCAACAACTCATCCTGGAATCGCTCACGGATCTTATGGTCCAAGGCACCTAATGGTTCATCAAGAAGCAGAGTCTTTGCTCCTTTTGCCAATACCCGGGCAAGTCCTACTCGTTGCAGATCAGGTGCATCCAGATTTTTTGCATACTGGTCTAGTTTGTCCTGAAGCCCAACGACTTTGGAGTACTCCTCTACGACTGCCTCCACATCTCTGGGGGCGAGACCACGAGCAATTGCTCCAAATGCAATATTTTCCTGGATTGTCAGATGTGGGAAGATAGCAAAGTGCTGAAACACGTAACCGATATCTCTGTCTTGAGGATCAAGCTTTTCCATCGATTTACCATCCCAGAGAATATTCCCGCTGGTTGGTTTGATGAGACCTGAAATCATCCTCAGTGTGGTGGTCTTACCACATCCAGATGGGCCTAAGAGACCCAAGTATTCGCCATCGTGAATTGTAAATGAGAGATCATCTACAGCGACGACTTTTCCATATCTTTTAACGACATTGGCAAATGAAATTTCTGGCATTATTAGTTCCTCCTGTCGATACTGCGGATCATCAATAGCAGTAAAAAGGCGATGAATATGACCACAGTGGCTGCGAATGAGGCTGCAGGCAACGCTTCTGACTCTACAAGGTCGATGATATACACCGGAATAGTTCTGGAATTAC
>JAEOUB010000233.1 GCA_016839545.1 Candidatus Kariarchaeota archaeon
CCTCCAAAATTTCATTGAAGAACACCGGCCTATCCGGAAGACCAACGCCATTTCCAAGATATCATTTGTCACTGAGGATGGAGAGGAACGCAAGGTTGAGGACAGAAAAACCCTCAAGGATGCACCTCTCGATGACTCGGTCAACCTCAATTCAGGCCTGATCAATGATTACGGGATGGATCTCAATGATATCACCTTCTCCGATATAATTCCCTACGACTACAAGGTTCAGGATGTCAAGATCAGCGGAATTGAGGCAACTAAAATCGGCGAGGAAGTCACAAAGGATGGTTTGGAGGTGAAATGGCATCTTGATAAGCTGTTGCCCGGTCAGAAAAGTGATATTGAATACTCTCTAGGTAAGAGAATGCTTCGTACCATCTTAATCAGAGATGACTATGACCTGACTATCCTGCAAACCTACGAAAACATCAACAAGGAAAACAACACCGCTTGGGTTGAGAGTACCTTTGTCTTCCAGGACAACACACCTGTGGTGGAAAATGTCAAGATACTTGATCAGATCCCTGGTGAGTACAAGTTGGTTGACTCTACTCCTGAAGCAGTTCCGCCACTTGCCATGGTACGAACTACTAACCAGGCCACTGAGATCAGCTGGAGTTACACCGAAGTCCCAGCTTCCACACAGTTTGTACTTACCTACGAATTGGGATCATCACCTAAGATCGTCCGAGATAAGGCACAGATATTCAACAAGGATGATGAACTGATTGCAAAAGCTGTCAGAATTCTGAGACCCAATCAAAACGGGCAGGAATATGGAGTGATCATGGCAGTGAAACCTGTCCAGCCGATTGACTCTCTGTCAGTGATTGATGAGCTACCAGACTCCTTTGACATTCAACAGATAGAGGTGGAATTTGGTACCATTGCAGAGATCAATGAGTACGGGTCTAAGAAAATCATCTGGAGACTTGACAACCCACCCACGGATCGTACCATCCAATCCGTGCTGAAATATACGGGAGGAGAGAAATTCACATTTGAGGCATTTTCTATAACTTCTACCAAAGGACTCGTCATACGTGAAGACAAAGAGATCTCCCTCAAAAAAGGTGAGAAAATCCGTCTGCCCGACTCGATTTACTCTTAGATAATTGACCAAGTTGAAACGCTGGAGTCAGAGGATACTAACTCAAACACGATAGTCCAGCCATTGTCTTCCAAGAGATTCTCGAGATTTTCTACAAATATGAAACTATAGAAGGGCAGTACAATATACGTATTCAATGCCTGGCTCTCGATTATCAATTTTATCAATGTGTAGTGGTAGAGCTGCTTTTCCTCTATGTGCAAGGGCAGGAACTGAAATTCTACCGAACTACCAACGTGCGAGTAGGTGTAGTATCCAGAATTGTACCAATTCTCACCGATAACAATTTTCTCTGCATTTCCTTGCTGGCCAATATACATCAGCGAGAGATTGATACCCTCGTGATGATCAGAATCGGTTTGGATCAAGAAACCACGATAGGAGAGAATGATAAAAAGAAGGACTGTGACCAGAAGGATTCTTCTCCGGTACAGAGAGAACCTGTAATCAATAATGGTGTAGTTGTCAACAGCCTTCCCGGTTCTCCCATCAATAATCTGAGGCAGACTTCCCAGCACAAGACGCGTAACTATAGAAGAGATGACCAGGAGCATGGTCACCGGACCTATCATGAACCGGACCTCTTTGTGAGAATCGGGAAGGGTGATCGAGAACGGGTCGAGAGACACGATTGGCCAGATATTGGAATAGATAAGCCATGTGATAATGGTGACTAGGGTAAGTTTGAGAAATCGTCTACCCAGAGGAGTATAGAGAATACTTTCTGCCGGGCGTCGGACCAGATGGACTACAGGCCAAACAAGGATGACAATGAACCATGGAACCAAGAAGTCTTTGATGACGAGCAATCCAATATAGGCAAATGGACCTGAAACACCAAAGAACTCGGAATAGTTCTCGATGACATTGAAAGTGAACCAATTGACCGGTACAGAAAAGAAAGCAACACCTTCATACTGGTTGTAGTCAATCCATGCACCCCAAACCCAGAACAATAGGGAGGAAAAACCAGTGAGAAGGTAGTGGTGAAGTTGACCCAGATTGAAGTAGACTAGGAAAAATGCGAAGATTAGAATTCCCATGTCCAACCGGATATATGTTGAAATGCCAAAGAGAAAGCCAATTTCCAGGTACTCTAATATGGTGAAACTAGAATGTTCTAGATTGTAAAACATCTTGTATAGGCCATAGAAGATGAACGGAAGGAAAAAGGTATTTGTGAATGTTCTAACTGTGAATTCAATTATTCGGAACCAGAAAGCCACTGCAAATGCTGCCATGGTTGCACTCATCCTGTCTTTTGAGAGCTGTAGTGTAAACTTGTAGACCGCAGGAATGAGCAAAGTGGCATGAAATGCCATGTATACCTTGATCATGACCAGAGTGCCATTGTAGTAATCCATTCCTAAAAATTCACCCAGCCACATCAGACCGGCAAAGAAATA